>JBGVIB010000174.1:0-19198 GCA_045122835.1 Lachnospiraceae bacterium | reverse complement strand
TTACATATAAAATTATATGGCATTTGTTAATGTGTTCTTCTGTTACTATTTCATGTTGAATTGGTGCATCAACACCAGGAGAATCAACTAAATAATAATCACCCCTATCATACTCAGTAATCTGATCTGTCATTGGTCGATCTGCCATTTCAGCCACTTCTTCTTTACACAGAGAATTAATCAATGTACTTTTTCCACTATTATATATTCCATAGACCATAACTTTAGGTTTATCAACATTTAATAATGCAACAACATTTTCTTCTATCTTCTCATCAAAATGGGTACTAAATTCGATAAATTCAGTATTAATCAATTCTCTAAAATTTTGCACAACACCGTTTATTCGCGAGGCAATATCCATTTTTTTACTTACTACATCAATTGCCATAATAACCCCTCCTTCTACCCCAATCGCCCTACTCTCATGTATTTCTGAATAGTTGCAACTACACTTTTATCCTAACCAATACATTTTAAATTTACAAATGCATCCATTAAACAATTTCCCTAACATGATTCAAAACTAACTATTATTTTACTTCTCTCCTCACAGTACTTCCACACTCTCCCCCTGACTCCGTAGCCACATCTCAATGCCTTTGCCAAACACTTCCGCTGACACCGTATACACACCGTCTTCCTCACTTAGTATCTTCGCTGTCGGAAGTCTGTCAAGCACCGCTTCTATAGATGTACCAGAATATTTGAATTTCACTTTTTGTAGCTTACCGCCATACATGAACTGGATGCGTTTCCGGAATTCCCCTTCTTCAAAACGACTGCTGTATGGAATATGAAAACGCTCATCAAGCACTGTCATAGACTGGATTCTATCTATACGATAGATAGTTGGAAATGAATCATTTATCACATCAAAATGCTGTCTCAATTCATCATCCTCTATGAATGCAGTCAGATAAAAATAGTATTCCGAAAACATAATTGCAAGTGGCTTTACTTTACGCTTTACCACTGCCTTATCCTTTGTTCGCAGATACGCAATCTCAATGTAGCGGCTCTGCTGTATTGCCTGTCCAAGCTCCCACATAGTATCAATGAACATTGTATGATGCCTCGGCTCTATGTAATGAAATTCTTCATTCCTTATTAAGTCTTCCACCAGCTTCTGGTTACATTCAGGTATACAGCATTCAATCAGCTTGCGAAGCATTTCCTGCATTTCAATTTTAGTAAATGCCCGGCTGTCGAGCAGTATCTTGCAGATTGCTAAGACCTCAGCATTTGTTAATTTCATCTTGTAAATGTGTTCTAACCTGTATCCCTTCTCGGATCTGTCATAGATAACTGAATTAATCACGCCGGTACGCTCTGCATCCATATCCAGAAAACTGCGTATGTCCTCAACATCCCTCTGAATGCTCCGCTCATTGACACCATATTTTTCTGCTTCTTCTGCTTTGTTTACTACATATCCATTCATCAGCCTTGTGTAAATTCCAAGCACACGTTCTACTTTATCTCTCTGTTCCATTTTCCGGCACCTCCTGTCTTTTTTTCATCATAGCATTGTACATAGACAGATTCTGTCGTTCATTTTATATTTTCAAAGACATTTTTTGTCCCTGTTATTACAAAGGCGGTGTCACTCACATGCTTGTACGCTTTGCCGCGCCGAATTTGGCACGCAGTGCATCTTCCTTTCAAATTCGTGCGCATCACTTTTTATATACTAGGAAATTTCGAGCATTACATTCTGTAATAAACCGTTGTATCTTCCTAGTATATGAAAAAAGGCATAACAGAACTTACGCTCTATTATGCCTTTACCATTGCAACTGGCTGACATTTTACAGTCCCTATAGTTTTGCGTCGCAAGCTTTCACTTGCTTTGCTCCATATTCAACTGTTATAAGTATAACTCATTATTATATATATTGCAACATTTTTGTGCAAAATATGCTATGTTTTGATGTATTTTCTTTATTTTTCGTTATTTTGCACATTTTTTAATATTAATAATTCCACTTCCTTTAACCAAGTGTTCAAAAGATAATAAACGATTCTTGTCCCAGAAATGTTATCATTTTCTTTAGACCGAATCGTAAAAGCTGTTCTCTTTTTATAATCACAATTTGAATACACCGCCCCTGCTAATAGCAGAGACGGCTTTAATATCTCAGTCCTTCTTCTTACCTGTAATAAGACTTACCACTGCTAAGATACCACAAAGTAAGCACCAGGTAGCCCATATTTTCAAATCCAGATAACTGCCAGCTAATGTATAGCCAAATAAAGCACCAATTCCAAAAAGAACAATTAATGCAATATTTCCACCTTTACTTCCTTTTCTGGTAGCGATAGAAACAATACCACCAGATAAAAGCATTATGGCAACAATAATTCCAGCAGTACCACCAACTTCACCATTTCCTTGAAGCGTATTGCTAACTCCTGCTGCACATGACTGAAAGCTTACTATTGTAAATAATATGATTGATAAAATTCCTGATACAAGTTTCCATGTCTTCATCTTGATGTTCCCCCTTTCCCCTGTATTCTTATGTTTGTATGTAAAAGCTAATTGCTTATTACCATATTTATTAATAGTACAGTTCTATATAAAATACATAGTTTCCCTCATTTTTCATATGCTAAACATATCCTTCCCTACACTTTGCTCTATTTATAGAGCAATTTTAACATATTATTTTGGTAAAATCAACTAAAAAAGCTCTTTTTTTAGAGCAAACCTGTGCATTACTACCTAAACTGCAAATATCATGCCTGTACATCGCTAATTATCAGGCAAAGATAGCAGTTATTTTATTGACAATGTACCAATTACAAAGAACCATATACTATCTTTTTGCCGCTAATGCGGCGGAATGGAGATTTCTATGCAAAAAATTAAATACAACTCTCTCCTGGCAAGGAACATTAAAAGGCTGCGGAACAACGCCGGTCTTACCCAGGAGCAGATTACCATCCAACTGCAATTATTAGACTGCGACCTTTCCAGAGGAACCTATGCAAAGATTGAGGCAGGCATACAAAATATCAGTCTAAAAGAATTGACAGCCTTAAAAGATATCTTTCAAGCAGATTGGAGCGACCTGCTTGAATGAGTATCTGTTTTTATTTGAACACATTATAGCATTCCGGGTGGACAGCATCTGTCCGTCAAAAAAAATTTATTTAAATTTTTTGACCGCTTAGAAACCACACAGATATAGCGATATTTTTTCCTTTAGAATTACCATATTGCCTGATGCAATCATAAACGAACAGCTTAGAACTTCACCGAATTATAGAACTTTTTACAATGTATGCTAAAATGGTATCTATAAATACATCACTTTTTATGTCCTAGTATAAAAAATGCCCGATATCAGCCTATAAAAACTGACATCGGACATTTCCTTTTGTATTTAGTATCTGCATTTATTCACAAGCCGATAAAAACTCTGTCCATATCTTGCTGTGGAGTTCTTCTGCTTCTGCACTTACATTCATAATAATTTCGCCCTTTTCAGTACCTGACGGTAACACTAATGACTCTTTTAAATGTTCATCAATGTACTGTTCTGCTGCTTTGTTTGTACAGTAGTATCCTAAATATTCAAAGCATTTCGCACTATTTTTTGCATCTAAAATGTAGTCTAAGAACTGGTATGCTGCATCTGCATGAGGTGCATTAGATGGGATAAATCCCGCCATGATACCAAAGCCTAATCCTTCTTCCGGGTACACTACCTTTAAGTCCGGGTTATTCTGAACTGCTGTGAATGCCTGAGAAGTATACAGGAAACCAACAGCAGCTTCACCACTGATTAAATAATCCTGTGTATTGCTGTCACTTACAAGGCGTACATTTGGTGCTAATTCAAGGAGCTTATCTCCTGCAGACTGAATCACTGTTAAATCATTGGTGTTAAAGGATTCTCCCATTGTTTTTAATGTGATACCATTGATTACACGGTAATTTCCAATTAATGCCACGTTATCCTCAAACGCCGGATTCCACAAGTCTGCATATGACTTAATCTCAACATCTACCGCATTTGGATCATACACGATAACTGGAACACCTGCGCCGTGAGGAATGGTGTATTCGTTATTTTCATCATAAAAATATCCCTGGAACAGCGGATTAATGTTTTTATAATTATTAAGCTTCAATGTGTCTAACTTCTGTGCCAGTCCCTCAGCAATTACTGTCTCTATAATATAATCATCAGCGATTACTAAATCGTATTCGCCGCCTTTTGCTTCTTCAAGCTTTGCCAGCATTGCTTCATCTGTATCGAAGTTGGAATAGTTGATTTTAATTCCTGTTTCTATTTCAAATCCATCCAATATTTCCTGTGGAAACATGCCATCCCAGGTAAATATATTTAACTCTTTTACTTCCTGTGTATTCTGTTCCTCTTTTGCATTTCCATCTGTTGTGCTTTTATTTGCACTGCTTCCACATCCTGTCAGCAATGTAGCAACCGTCATTACACTAAGTAATCCTGCAAGCCATTTCTTTTTCATAATCAAATTCCTCCGTTTTTTCAGTTGTTACTCCGGCAGTTATTTTAACATGGATTGTATACAATGTCCAGTATGTCGTAAACTAAATCATTACGTGCAAAACGCCAATCCGTGCTTACTTAATTTTTTATAGCTCATCTCTTTCTCACCCGTCCAAGCAGCAATGCTATGGCAACTATCACCAGAGAACAGCCAAATATCACTGCACACAACGCATTTGCTTCCGGCGTCACTCCTGGTTTCATCTGGGAATAGATTTTCACAGGTAATGTGTTCACCGTAGCACCTGTTACAAATACGCTGATTACCACATCATCAAAGGACATGGCAAAGGACAGCAACATACCCGCCGCCACTGAAGGCAGAATTAACGGAAATGTAATGTCCCGAAATGCCTTAGAGGAGGTGGCACCCATATCTCTTGCTGCTTCCACCAGTGACGGATCCATTCCGTTCAAACCTGCCTTCACCTGCATATACACATAAGGTACACAAAAAGCAGTATGTGCAATTACAAGCGTTACCATTCCAAATGGCAGATTTAAAAGGGAAAAATAGCTTAAAAATACCATTCCTAAAATAATCTCCGGTATCATAATCGGCAGCGTTGCTATATATTCCACCAATCCCTTTACTTTAAAATGACTTCCTGCCATTCCCACTGCGCCTGCTGTTGCAATAAGCCCTGCAAATGCACTGCTTAACGCACCAAGTACCAGACTGTTGACCAGTGCTTCTTTCATGCTTCTATCCTGAAACAGTATTTCATACCATTTCAAACTGAAACCACTCCACACAGTGCTGATTTTTGATTCGTTAAATGAATATATAATTACAATAAAAATCGGAATATACATGGTCAGTATAATCAGCCCCAGATAAAGATAGGACCACTTCCATTTTTTTCTTATCATAACACACCTTCCTGTTTCTAACTGTTACTATTTGTATGAACACAGCTAATCAATACTTCATACGTTATCTCCCCAGAGAGTCTTTGAAAATTCATTCCTGCAATCTACACACCCCATCTGAGGTACAATTCGCTAAATTTATTGCAAATTCACCACAAGCAGAATGCACATGTTACAGGAAGCAATTTCAAGCATACTCTAGCGGTCATTTACTTTAGAAAATCTCCGAGACAAATATAACATAAGAGATGTGAGCAACATAAGTACCACTGCTAACGCTGCTGCAAACGGCCAGTCTCTCTCCTTTGTCATTGCCGTGTAAATCACACTTCCTATCAACACCACTTTATTGCCGCCTAAAATATCTGCTATAAAAAATAATCCCATAGTTGGCACAAAAGCGAGTACCACACCAGACAGTAATCCCGGCAACGTCATTGGAAATGTTACAGTCCAGAATGCCCGAAGCCTAGAGGCACCTAAATCCCTTGCCGCCTCTACCACTGACCAGTCCATTTTTTCCGCACCAGAATATACAGAAAGTATCATAAATGGAAGCAATGCATAAATCATACCAACAACAACCGCCGGATAGGAATATAAAAGCTTCAACGGCTTCTCTGTCAATCCAATTGCCATCAGTAATTTATCCAATAAACCATTACTTCGGAACACAATTACCCATCCGAACAACCGCAGAAGGGAGTTGGTTAAAAATGGTAGTCCTATTAGCACCATCATTCTCTTTTGTCCTATTTCTCCCAGCTTCGCCATAGAATATCCGCAGGGATAACCAAGCAGCATTACAAAAAAAGTAGAGATAAGTGCAAGCTTTATAGACTCTACAAAGGTTTTCAAATAAACCGGTTCTATTATCTTTTTGTAGTTATCCAACGTGACCTCACCTACAACGCCCCACACTTCTCCCTTTGTCAGAAAACTTAAAACTACCATATAAATAAGAGGCACCAGAACAAACACTGTGGTGAACAAATATAACGGAAAAACTGCGGCTTTTTTTCCCATATGCTTTTTCTTTTTTGCTTTCATTTTATACAACCACACTTTCCTCTGCATCTACTAATACTGCATGATTACTCTGCCAATTCACAAAGACCTGCTCTCCTGTCTCGTAATTTTCACCTAAGCCATAACAGCTTGCCGTGAGCATAGTGCCATCCTGCAAAGCAAGTTCCACACGAACCATCCCACCTGCAAATGTTTTTTCCTTTACAATAGCAGGGATTCCCTCCGTGCCAATCCGGATATTCTCGCCACGAACAGCCATGGCAACCTTCTCACCTACCGATATGTTTCGATCAGTTAAAACTTTAACTGGTTCATTGGCAATCTGCACCAGACAGCCATCCGATTCCATGCTTTGTACCACACCAGACAATACATTTGCATTGCCTACAAATTCTGCCACATACTGGCTCTTAGGCTGATGATAAATCTCTTCCGGTGTTCCTATCTGCTCAAACTGTCCGTTCCGCATGACTACAATCCGGTCAGACATATTGATAGCCTCCTCCTGGTCATGGGTGATATACAGAAAGGTAATGCCTACTGTTTTCTGAAGCCGCTTTAACTCTATTTGCATCTGTCTTCTAAGTTGCAAATCTAATGCTCCTAAAGGCTCATCAAGAAGCAATACCTTAGGCTCATTGATAATCGCTCTTGCAATTGCTACACGCTGCTTCTGACCACCACTTAATTCAGATGGTTTTCGCTTACCGTATCCTTCTAACTGCACCAGCTTTAGTGCTTCCTCTACCCGTCTGTGTATTTCCTTTTTCGGTACTTTGTGAAGCTTTAATGCATAACCAATATTGTTTTCTACATTCATATGGGGAAATAATGCATAGCTCTGAAATACGGTGTTTACGTCTCTTTTCTCCGGTGGAAGCTGTGTAACATCCTTTCCATTTAAAATCACCTGCCCCTCATCCGGGTCTTCTAAGCCTGCAATAATGCGCAGCATGGTTGTTTTTCCACAGCCTGAGGAACCAAGAAAGGTGATAAATTCCCCTTCTTCTATATTTAAAGAAATTCCCTTTAACACATCCGTGTCCTCAAAGCTTTTCCTGATATTTTTTATTTCTAAAATTGTGCTCATATTTACATATACCTCTGTGTCCTTAACGGATTTTTGCTATACGATTATACACCTTATTTACAATGCGCGTAAAGTATTTCCGATTATGATATGGAAAGAAAACGCGCCGTAAAACTCCCCAGTATAGTATCTCAAAAATAGTGAAGAATCATTCTGCATCATTCGTTTGAAAACTGCTTTCTGCAAGATGTGTGTTCCACTTCGTGGTGAATTTAGTATAAATTTAGTGGTCTACGTGTGCTAAATTTATACCAAATTTCACTGCAAAGTGAGCGTGTAGGTTATAGAAACGAATTTTCAAACACGCTCTAGTACACAAAATAAGCGATGCCCCAAAAGACACCGCCCATTTTTATTTCATATATTACACATTAATCTCTGCTGTCATACCAAGAATCTCTTTATTCTCGTCTAACATTGGCTGAATCACATTCTTAAGGAATGCATTAACCTGCACTTCTGCACGACCTGTGTAAAGTGCCGGATTCATGGAAGCCTGTAAATCTTCTAATGTCATATTAAATGCAGGATCTGCTGCAATTAACTCTAACAGGTTGTTATCCATACCCTTTTCTTTTACATTCTTACCTGCTTCCATAGAAAGCTGACGAATCTTCTCATGTAATTCCTGTCTGTCGCCGCCTGCTTTTACCGCATCCATGATGATATTTTCGGTTGCCATGAATGGAAGCTCAGAGCGAAGACGTTTCTCAATTACCTTAGGATATACTACAAGACCATCTACTACATTTAAGCAAAGGTCTAAGATACCATCAATTGCAAGGAACCCTTCTGGAATGCTAAGACGCTTGTTTGCAGAGTCATCTAATGTTCTCTCGAACCACTGAGTAGAAGATACTAACATTGGGTTCATTACGTCAGCCATTACAAAGTTTGCTAAAGATGCGATACGTTCGCTTCTCATAGGGTTTCTCTTATATGCCATTGCAGAAGATCCAATCTGGTTTTTTTCAAATGGTTCTTCTATTTCTTTTAAATGCTGTAACAGACGAATATCATTTGAGAACTTATGTGCAGAAGCAGCAATTCCTGCTAACACATTCAGCACTCTTGTATCAATCTTACGTGAGTAAGTCTGTCCGGATACCGGATAGCAATCCTTGAAGCCCATTTTCTTAGCAATAGTTGGATCAATCTTATCAATTGTCTCCTGGTCTCCATTGAATAATTCAAGGAAGCTTGCCTGTGTTCCTGTTGTTCCCTTGGAACCTAACAGCTTCATAGTATCGATTACATAATTCAGATCCTGTAAGTCAATCATAAATTCCTGCATCCAGAGAGTTGCTCTCTTACCTACTGTAGTAGGCTGTGCAGGCTGGAAATGTGTAAATGCAAGAGTTGGAAGAGCCTTGTACTCTTCTGCAAATTTAGCCATTTCTGCAATTACATTTACTAATTTCTTGCGAACTAACTTTAACGCTTCTGTCATAACGATGATATCTGTATTATCGCCAACGTAGCAGGAAGTTGCTCCTAAATGGATAATTCCCTTTGCCTTTGGACACTGCTGACCATAAGCATATACATGAGACATTACATCATGACGAACTAATTTTTCTCTTTCTTTTGCCACATCATAGTTGATATCATCCTGATGTGCCTTTAACTCCTCGATCATTTCATCAGTAATCTGAGTTAAACCTAATTCTTTTTCTGTTTCTGCTAACGCAATCCATAACTTTCTCCAGGTTCTGAATTTCATATCAGGAGAAAAAATGTACTGCATTTCCTTGCTTGCATAACGTTCTGAAAGTGGACTTTGATATCTATCTGTTGCCATTGTATTTTCCTTTCTTTACATAAATTTATATTATTTCTGATATTCACCGCGGATATCTTCCTTTGGTGGCTCCATTGGGTACTGACCGGTAAAACAGCCTGTACAAATAGACTGTCCACCAGACAACTCTATTAAGCGATCCAAACTTAAATATCCAAGAGAATCTGCACCGATAATTTTTCTAATATCTTCAATGGAACGATTGTATGCAATCAACTGATCACTAGCTGGCACATCTGTTCCAAAATAACATGGATGTAAGAATGGCGGTGAACTGATACGCACATGTACTTCTGTTGCACCTGCTTCTTTTAACATACCCACAATACGGTCACTTGTTGTACCACGAACGATAGAATCGTCAATCATAACAACACGCTTACCATTCACTGCTTCTTTTAATACATTTAACTTTACACGTACGCTGGATTCACGGCTGCTCTGCTTTGGCTTGATGAACGTTCTTCCCACATAACCATTTTTTACAAAAGCAGTTCCATATGGAATACCGGATTCCATTGCAAATCCTAATGCTGCTGCATTACCGGATTCCGGCACACCTACTACTAAGTCTGCTTCCACCGGTGAATCCTTTGCTAAGCATCTTCCCGCATGAATTCTTGACTCATACACGCCAACTCCGTCAATACGGCTGTCTGGTCTTGCAAAATAAATATACTCAAATACACAACGTGCTTCTTTCTCCGGCGATGGACATAAACTGGTGTCTGATACAATGCCACCATCCTTTGTAATGGTAACAATTTCACCTGGTAACACATCACGAACAAATTCTGCACCTACAGTATCCAAGGCACATGTCTCAGATGCGAAAATATAAGCATTATCACGTTTACCGATGCAAAGCGGACGGAATCCCTGTGGATCTCTTGCACCAATTAATTTACGTGGACTCATAACAACTAAAGAGTAAGCACCCTTTATCTTCTGCATTGCATTTTTTACAGCACTTTCTACATTTGGTGTATTCAAACGTTCTCTTGCGATTAAGTAAGCAATTACTTCAGAGTCAATTGTTGTCTGGAAAATAGCACCTGTATATGCTAATTCCTCACGAAGCTCT
Source organism: Lachnospiraceae bacterium (assembly GCA_045122835.1). Classification (GTDB taxonomy): domain Bacteria; phylum Bacillota; class Clostridia; order Lachnospirales; family Lachnospiraceae; genus JBGVMW01. Next base: position 8,780 of record JBGVIB010000174.1, on the reverse strand, counting down.
AATGCATTAATCAGATTACCATTGTGAGCCAGACCTAAAGTACCCTTTACATAATTCAGTACTAATGGCTGAGCATTTTCTCTTGTACTGCTTCCTGCTGTGGAATAACGCACGTGACCAACACCAATATTACCATGAAGGGATTCTAATATTTCTGGTGTAAATGCTTCATTTACCAATCCCATATCTTTGTAGGAATTTACTACCCCCTTTGGTCCCTCTGTGTCACTTACTGCAATACCACAGCTTTCCTGTCCTCTGTGCTGAAGTGCAAACAGACCGTAGTAGATTGTGGAGGCAACATCATTACCACCAAAATCATACATTCCAAACACGCCACATTCTTCATGTAATTCGGAATTCATATCCATTATTTTTCCTCCATCTTATCTATCTTCCGCCCCGAAAAGCAGAATTTATAAATTGTAACAATTTCTGTTGCTTGACATAATTTACGCCCGAAAATCTTGTTTGAAAATTTCCAGGCGTAATTCCTTGGTCAAATCGATATGATTATATATTAAGCTAATCCTAAACGCTTAAATACTTCAACATAAGCTTCTTCTACATTACCCATGTCTCTTCTGAATCTGTCCTTATCTAACTTTTCATTTGTGTTTACATCCCATAATCTGCAGGTATCTGGTGAAATCTCATCAGCAAGCACGATCTGTCCTTTGTAACGGCCGAACTCAATCTTGAAATCAATTAACTTGATATCTGCCTGAAGGAAGTATGCTTTTAATACTTCATTTACTTTGAATGCATACTTAGCAATAGTATCTAATTCTTCCTGTGTAGCAAGCCCTAATGCTAATGCATAATATCCATTGATAAATGGATCCCCTAATTCGTCACATTTATAGCTATATTCTAAAGTAGGAGTTAATAATTCTCTACCTTCTTCGATTCCTAACTTCTTAGAGAAGCTTCCTGCTGCAACGTTACGAATAATTACTTCTAATGGAACGATCTCCACTTTCTTTACAACAGTTTCTCTATCACTGATTTCCTCGATTAAGTGAGTAGGTACTCCTTCTTTTTCTAACAGTTTGAATACATGGTTGGTCATACGGTTGTTGATTGCACCCTTACCAACAATTGTACCTTTCTTTTCTCCATTGAAAGCAGTTGCATCATCCTTATAATCTACGATAACAACATCTGGATCCTCTGTAGTGTAAACTTTCTTTGCCTTACCTTCGTACATAAGTTCTTTTTTTTCCATGATTCAAACCTTCCTTTTCCTGCTTAAAATTTCATGACTGTTACAATTTTCGATATTTTTTTATGTGTAACATATGAATGTATTATATACCAGAAAATATCGAAAATCAATGCTATTTTTTATTTTGACATTCTATACAGACTCAAATCTGTTCTCCTGCTTAAAATTGTTGACTATGTCGAGAATCTCTTTTGCATATTCTTGATTATTTTCTGTTATTTTAAGAATTTCCTGTTTTATATCTTCCATCACCTTTGAATTTTGTTCTAGTAAATCACGGATTTTCTGACGACGTTCTATTAAACGATGACGAATCTCTACCATTTCTCTGTTATCCAGAATGGCATTTGCCTGCTGTGGCCAGATAGTTGGGTCTTTCAGCTTCATTAATCGCAGGTTCTTCACCAGCTGCTCACTGTAAAACAGCAAATCGTCTTCATCATTCTTAATTTTTTCTCGTTCATCATGTTCTTTTAAATACTGCTCCCACATGAAATTTAATTCATGATAACTGTTTACACGGTATTTGCTATAAAGATAATCTAATGCATTTTTCACATTGACATATTTGATTTTTCGTATATTCAGCAAGGATACCACTTTATTCAAAGTTTTGTCTACATACACCAGTTGTGAACGTATCTGGTAATGACGAATGAAAAGTCCTGCTGTCATTAACACGCCGGCAAACATAGCCACCAGATAACCGTTCTGGACGTCTAATTCTAATATAAACTGTGCCACAAAAAGCATAATAAACACAACTGCCAGTGTCACAAAAGATATCACGGAAAGTGACTTGATATTTTCCCGGCTACTATACAATTCTGTCCGTCTGTAATAACCGGCTGCTCTTTCTCCCTCTAAATTCTCCATATCTGACATTAATATATTCATGTATTTTTCATTTTTCTGCATAGAGCGTAGCACATCCGGCAATTCTTCCACTCTGCTGTCGATAAACATATACTGCATATCTGTGATTTTATTCGGCATCAGACTGCGTTTTTTCTGTTCACGTTCTACATTTATTATCTTCGTGGCAAGGGATTGCACCTTAGTGCGATATGGTTCTGACATATCTTCAATCATCTGCATATCACTTAGATAGTCTGTCACAAGATTGTATTCTAACCTTGAATTTTCCACTTCCATGGATGCTTCCCGCATCTGCTCACAGCAGCGGATTACATATTCCTTTCGCTCCTCCTCGTTCTGCAGTGCTACATTTTCCTTTTGAAATACAATTGGTTCCTCTATATTTTCTCTCGGAATTTTTCTAACAGATTCCTGTTCATTTTCCTGCTGTTTCTTACTCTTATTTCTTTTAAAAAAACTTAACAGTTTCATTTTAAATCTCCATACTGCGCCGGTAATCCTTTTTTAGTTCTAAAAGCAGTCCTTTCATTTTTCCTGAATAAACACCTACCTGTCCGGCTTCCCTTTGTTCCTTTGCTTCTGATAAAAATTTCCTCATCTGACAGCCACTCTCTGCCTCTGCCATTCTTTTCATTCGTCCATCTGCCTCTGCTTCTATGGCTGACCAGTCGCCCTCCGGCAGAAATTTCATCAGTTCCTCATCCCCTGCTAGCCTGCTACACACAACAATTTCCAATAGTGTATCCTGCTGCCGGCTCCAGTCATAAGAGCATCTATAATAAACGGCTGCTTCACGATAGCAGAACAGTCTTGCATATATCGTACCAACATTATGATAAATAGCGCTTTTTTGCTCCTCTGTCAGTTCACATTCCTGTAAAAGGCACTGGTATTCTCTCAAGGCTGCCATATACTTGTGATTCGCCAACAACAAGTCTGCCTTTGCTTTTCTTCTCTCTGGCATGCCATTTCCCATAGTGTCTTTTAATAACACCAACAACATTCGCAATTCTTCTATAGAGCAGAAACCACTTTCCTTAAGTAATACTGCCAGATATTCTGTCAACTCGCCGGTTGTTCTTCTGGCAGATTCTAATTTCTGTGCCAGTTCAGGCAACTCAAGCTGTTCTCTCACAAAGGCTTCCAATTCCGGCTTCATAAAGGATGCATCCAGCACATACCAGTTATGATATACCAGATAGCACAATTCTTCCACTGTAAAAACATCAAAGGCCATTTCCTTTATGTAATAGGGCTGCTCTGCTTTTTTACCAATAATTTCGATTAACCCTTTCATATCACTTCTGTCCTTTCATTTCCTGAAATGTGATGGTCTTTTCCCACACTTTACCGGAGGATGGAATAATCTGTCCTAATCCCATATCCTTTATCTGAATCCGGCATGTTCCTGGTGTCACGCAATTAATTCGGATATTTAGCTTTGTGGACTTCTCCGGCCTGGTTTCCATGTCTGATAATGGTATTGTCACTTCGTTTATCATGCTATTTTTATCCTTGATACGAAACAGGATCTCACTCATTCCATCATTTAATACTTCAATTTCTTTCTCTACATCAAACCAGCAGCTTCCGTAGGGCAGCAATTCTACTCCAACATTTTTCTGCATTCGCAAAACATCTAATTCCACACCAAAATCCACACGATACTCTGAATGAAATACAAAATGATCCCGCTCCGGGTGCTGGTACATATATGCTGCAAAACAGGCTCCTCTTGTGTAAAGGTTCTGGCCTAGGAAAACACGTCTTCCTTTGCAGAGATATTTTAATGTCTCCGGATACCATTTTTCTTCAAAGGCTTCTCCCACAAGATAAATGGTCTCTACTACCTGCTTGCCGATTGTTTGTTGCACGAGAGACAATAAATAATCATCATTTGTCTGTGGATCCTCAATATTCTGTAAAGCCACACTGCCGTATAAGGTATTCTTCTGCTCCTGCACAGATAAAAGACGGCAGACACCATGACTTTTCTGATAATCGACTACCAATGTTTTGTGCAACTTTTTTTTCTGTACCTGATACCAATAGAGGCTTTCATCATAGCTTTGAATATGAAGCTTTTCTTCGTCAAATGCAATATTGCATTTGATTTTTTTCCATAGAGCCACCATTTTTTCATCCAGTTTCTCTACAGTAAACATAATTTCTGCGATTTCCTCTTTTTTTACATAGGATAACAGTATGCTAAGTGTTTTTTTTAGAAATACGGCTAACAATTCTACTGCCAGATACTCCTTGTTTTCTAGCTGCAATGTTTCATTGTCTAATGCTTTAGCATAAAGATTGCTTACCATTACACCTTCGCTACTATCTGAAAGGCGCTTTGCTTCTTGTCCTATATACCAGGACTCTGTCCCGTTTTTTTTACATATCCTGGTTGGTATCTGATAGGATTCACCCCCTAATACGGTACTGACTGAAACCATTTCCATTCCATTTTCAGTATATGTAATCTGACAGTCGTGTTTGCCCAGGTCAAAGCCAACTCTTATTTGTCTTTTTCGTTCTGACATTTTACATGGATCCTTTCTATATATGGTTACATGTTACATAATTGGCATTAACGAATTGTAAATAACCGGTTCGCCAAATATACCTCTCTGAAATACCGGTCAGTTAAAAGCTGCAGGGTATCGTAATCATTCAGTGACAAGCTTACCAGCATATCGTTAATGCAGTTATAGCGGCAACTGCTTTCGCCTGCCACAGCTTCGTCTTTCGATACCTGGTTGCTTTCAACTGGTTCTTCATTACCATTAGCCCTCTGGGTAATGTAGTAATGAAGCTGCTCTCCTGAGAATAAAATGATTTCCTTTGAGAAAATACCGTCAATGACAGGCTTCATTTCTTCCTGTACAAAGGAATCCGCTTTATCCTTTTCGTCTAACACATAATGAAGCTTGGGATTCTTTGTTCCTGTAAATTCAACAATACACTTGTCCTGAATCCAGAACATATTATCAGGTTCTAATGGAAGTTTAAGAAAACATGACATGAAGCAGTCATTTAACAGAGCAGCTCTTACTACCCGGTTTCCATAAGCTATCTGTTCCTTCGTCAATTCACTTTTCTCGCTGTAATACCTACATATTGCCAATCCGCACACATGAAAATCCAGCTGTGCTTCCATGCATAATTTTTCCATTCCCTGCCATATGCTATCACTGACTGCAACACTATCCTTCAGACTTGCAGTCGCCTGGTATGTATAAAATGCACGCAATACACTTTCTCTACTTCCACTTTCTACGTAAAACTGAAAAATGCTGTCTAAATTCTCCAGATACGCACCTGTCAACGTCACCTGCATCAGAACCCGTTCTGCCAACTTGCATACATCCAGATTGAATTCTTTGCCTGCCCGGAAAATATCTGCCATAATTTTTACTGGTCCTTCATAATAAGTGATCAGAAAATCAAGTATCTTCTCATCATACTTTTCATTTACAAATAAGTGATATGCCATTTCTAATAACAACGGCAGCTCTCTGGCAGCAGCATCTGCTATTTTTCGGCTACATAAACGAAGCAGAGCCGGCTTTGACATAGCTTCGTATCCAACTTCTGTAACCCATTGATATGCTGTTTCGTCAGCTCCCTGAACAATCAGATAATCTGTAATTTTTTCAAATTCACCTGGCAAAAGCTCCTCACTCGATATTTCCTGAATTAAAAGCTCCAATGCATCTGTTCTCATGGATATACGGTAATATTCTATCATTTCTAATATCAAAGCAATATGATACCGTTTGTTTAATACATTTTGTTCTATTAAATATCTTGCAGATTCTATATTAGACTCTGTCACTGTCCGGCAGTGATTTTGTTCAAAACATCTGCACAGTGCCACACCCACATTCATAATATTCTGTCTAAGAGGTATCTCCATGGAAATACTGATCGGAATTACCTCTTCTAATTCTGTTGCCTGATGATATGGAAATCGTTTTCCCTCAAAATCCTCTAGTACGATTTCAAAAGAATCGGAATACACTCCAATCCATGCTCTGTCGCGATAGACAGGAAAGCTCTCCTCTTTCTCTAACAGACTGTGGCGGACAATTACATTTCGTATCCGCTTATTTGTCATCTCTATCATTTTAAGGACAGAGAGGTGACTTAGTGGCTCCCACATATCATTTGTAATGGTCATTCCCGGAAGACAATTCTTATACAGTTGCATTAATTCTTTTGATACTTTTTCCCCACATAGCTGTTCACGAATATGCATCTCCATAGCAATCCGGAATCGCTCATTCAAATCTGGATATTCTTCCTTGTGACTGCTTAAATTACTATATAAAATATTCTTTTTCTGCGGGGATAGCTTACTATCCATTGCAAAATATAAAAATATTTCTCTCTCAAATGGCTGTTCATAGCCTTCCGGAACAGAATCTAAATAAAATTCATACAGCTTTGTGATAGCAACTCCTTTTTGCACGCCTAAACGATACCAGTAAAATGCTTTTTCATCTGTCCGATTAGATTTAACTAACATCGCACATATCAATGCTACAATTTCCTCATCCTTAGATTCTTTGTAAAAATATTCCAAGATATCATACATCCGCTTTGTATAGGATTTCTGTCTGTGAATCAGATACATAGCACGTTCCCGTAATTCTTCACTGACTCTGCCCTGCTTTATTGCCCACCATACAAGCCGCTGTGCAAACACATTAAAATCATGCATACAGAAAGCATCCTGTTCTAATACCTGCAGTGCCTCTGCATATAAAATAGGATGTATATGACCTTTCTCACAGAACGCTTCGATGCACATATATTTTTTCTGCAGATTTGTTTCATAAGTCTCGTCCATATAAAGAGTAAACCACAGCAATGCAAAGTTGTCCGGATATTCCTTACGCAACGATAAAATTTCCTCTAAATTTTTACGGATATGTGACTTTCTGTTATCAAGCATGGAGGACAGATAGAGATAATATGCATAATTCACATAGTCATTCCGATGAATTAATTTACGTGATTTCAACTCACTCATCCTGTCTACTGCCTTATCAATCTCTTTGTTGATAATGTAATATTGAGTCATAAGCAAGATATAAAATGGATCTGTGTTATCAATGGTATTTACCACATGAACAATATCTAAGGATTCCTTCACCCACTGGCTTCTTGTAATCTCTTGCTTTTGAAATTGCAAGTACCTTTGCAGCAAAGCTCTGTTTACTGATTTTTTCTCCCTGCGAAGCCGGTGCGCAACTCCCCAACATTCTCCCTGTCTCACTGTAATCGCGTATGCCATGGCTATTTTTCCGTAATTAAATATCACACGCCCCATGTTCTTGCCATTATGTAATTTATTTTTATGAATAATCACTTCACACTGACAGGTTCTTCCGATAAAGTCCTCCTCACGAAGTACCTGTTTACTACAGGATAAAAATTCCCCCTCTACCTGCAAGGCGATTTCTAAATAACCATTTCCATCCTTTATCAGTGGTATTTTGATTTCCTGATTCTTCTCAAGCTGCTCTAACTCTATACTGCTACTGTCTAAATAACAGGTTGCAGGCTGCTTATGCAGAGTTTCTTTTAAAAATTCTTCCAGTTCTAATTCCTTATCCTTCTTATTTTCCGTTAATAAGTCATAGAGAAGTTGTTTATTCTCCCCTACAGGTTTCAACAATTTAGAAAATTCCGGCTTGTAAAATAGGGAAGTTGCTTCTAAACGCTCTTTTTCTGCAAGTTCCATAAACTGATACAGATTCTTCACTCTGCCAGCTGAGGATACCACCATTGTACTGTCAACGCTCGCAACAAAAGGCAGACTGTATTCACCACAATCGGTCAGAAATATGAATTCTCCCTTAATCACACTTTGCTCCTGTAATCCTTTTGACACAAACGTATAGGAAATTTCAATTCTTTCTCCCTCAATCTCCTTCTCATGCACCTGCATACGGTGATTGGTGGTATATACCCGTCCGGATATCTGTTTCTTCTCCGAGCCTGATATGATAAAACTGCCTTCCCCGTTCTGACCTTTCAGCACAGACAACTCAATTCTTGTCTCTGGCAGTATCAATTCCTGCTCCTGTCTTTTCATTCCGTTTTCCATATACTGTTTCCATAATTTCTGCATAAGAGGAACCGCTACCTTTCACGAAAATTTGCATAAGGTATATTAAAACTCAAAATGTGAGCAGTGTCAAAAAAAGAAACAGCCGGGGTGGCTGTTTCTTTTTTAAGTATGTAATTCACATCTGTTTCACCTTCATATGTTTCTAAAAAAATGCTATTCCATGTTACATCAAAATCTGTGGTGCCAAACAGGCAGGTATCTTCACCATGGTAGGTTGTAGAAATATATTATTGCTCAAGTGCACTTCGCATATGAGCAATCACATACTGCCCATCTTCCTGTTGTTCCAGTGTAAAGATATAGTCCATTTCATTTTCTCCAATCTCCAATGTCCCCACCGGAATATAATTTTCCGAATAAGTCAGCACATATTTAACTGGAACTTCTACTTCGTTATCTCCTATTTCTTTTATCTGTTCAACATCAACATCAATGGACTCACAAGACACCACCGTATCCACAAATGCAGTTACATAATCTTCATTGGACAAATTCTTCTGCCAATCCTCATTCACATACTTTTTAATCTCCTGCACA
>JBGVIB010000173.1:0-3248 GCA_045122835.1 Lachnospiraceae bacterium | reverse complement strand
AATGTCTTAGTCGGACGAGGCTAATTTATTAGCCTTTAGGAGATTAGTTCACCGGAACGTTGGCTCGGTCTGCGTGGAACCTTCTGCACCTGTCACCGGCGTCCGGGTAGAGACTATGACTAGACCCACAAACCAGAATTTATAGTACACTTTTATATAACAGAAATATGGAGGAATATAAATGAACGAGAAAAGAATAACCGTGAATTATAATAAGAAACCATGTTATGAAATCTTAATTCGCGACAATTTTGATACAATAGCTACTGAATTGGAGAATCTTGGATTCGCAGACAGAAAAGTATGTATTGTATCCGATTCTAACGTGGCACCGTTGTATTTAGAGGCTGTAAAAAGCGAGCTTACTAAGTCTGCTTCCTGCGTGGAAACGTATGTATTCCCAGCTGGGGAAGAAAATAAGAATCTTGATGTGGTTAAAAAGTTGTATGAGCACTTGATCGTGACTCATTTTGATAGAAAAGACTTGCTAGTGGCATTAGGCGGTGGTGTTGTAGGCGATTTGACAGGCTATACAGCGGCCACTTACCTTAGAGGTATTGATTTTGTGCAGATTCCAACCACTGTATTATCACAGGTTGATTCCAGTATCGGTGGAAAGACCGGCGTTGATTTTGATGCCTATAAGAACATGGTAGGTGCATTCCATCAGCCAAGACTTGTATATATGAACCTTGCAACATTAAACAGCCTTCCACAGGAACAGCTTTCTTCAGGAATCGGAGAAGTGTTAAAGCATGGCTTAATAAAGGATGCTGCTTATTATGAATGGCTGATTACAAATATGTTTGAGATTATGGACAAGGATATGGATATTCTGGCTGAAATGATTGAACGCAGCTGTAATATCAAGCGTCTGGTGGTTGAGAAGGATCCAACAGAAAAGGGTGACAGAGCGTTGCTTAACTTTGGACATACCCTTGGACATGCTATCGAAAAACTCATGAATTTTACCATGCTTCACGGGGAATGTGTTGCTCTTGGATCTGTAGCAGCAGCTCATATTTCCTGGAAAAGAGGATTGTTACGTGATGATGAATTTTTTGAAATCCGTGATATGAACGTGGGATTCGGACTGCCAATTAGTTTGACTGACATCAATCCAAAGGATGTAGTTGCTATGACGAAATCTGATAAAAAAATGGATAAAGGTCAGGTTAAATTCATATTGTTAAAGGGAATTGGTAAAGCTTATATTGATACTACTGTAACAGACGAAGAAATGGAAGAAGCGGTAGACTTTTTAATTGTAAAGGATGACATGGAATAATGACAGAATCAAGTAAAAAACCTGTTATGAAATATATAGGTGCTATCATTATGGTTGGCATTCTTGTAATACTTGACCAGGTAACAAAATATTTTGCTATTACAAAGCTTAAAGGTAAGGATCCTTTTGTCATCATTGATGGCGTATTTGAGTTGCATTATCTTGAAAACCGTGGTATGGCATTTGGAATGCTTGAGAACAAGCAGATTGTATTTCTTATTTTGGGAATTGTGATTTTAGCAGCAATTGTATTCTATTACATTCGTGTGCCAAATACAAAAAGGATGATGCCAATGCGCAGTGTTATGATTGTTATTGCAGCAGGAGCAATCGGTAACATGATCGACCGACTGGTTCTTAGCTATGTGGTAGATTTCTTTTATTTTAAACTGATTGATTTTCCGGTTTTTAATGTAGCAGATATTTATGTGGTAGTTGGAATCTTTCTGCTGGCTTTTCTGGTGTTCTTCTTATATAAGGAGGAGGAACTGGACTTTATTTTTGGTGAAGCTGACAAGAAAGAAAAAATTGTTGATAAAAATATGGAATAGTAACATTTTGAATGCAGGTAGCAATGTAGTTACCTGCAATATTTTTATAAATCAGGAAATATTGCAATAAATATAGGGATTCTGAAATAAAATTTTTTGAGAAGGGAAAGGATAAGAAAAATGAAACAGGAACGTTTTATTGTAAATGAGGAAGATGCCGGAGAGCGTATTGACAAATATCTTGCAGATATGCTTCCGGATCTGACCAGAAGTTACCTTCAAAAGGTAATGAAACAGGAACAGGTTCTGGTGGCAGGACAGCCGGTGAAAGCTAATTACAAGTTGAAGGCGGAGGATGTGGTTGACATTACCATACCTGACGCTGTAGAACCGGATATTAAGCCGGAAAACATCCCATTAGACATTTTATATGAGGACGACTATATTCTTGTTGTAAATAAGCCAAAGGGCATGGTTGTGCATCCTGCAGCTGGACATAACAGTGGAACATTGGTAAATGCTGTGATGTATCACTGCCGGGAAAATTTATCCGGAATAAATGGTGTTTTGCGTCCTGGTATCGTTCACAGGATTGATATGGATACTACCGGTTCCTTGATTATCTGTAAAAATGATATGGCGCACAACCATATTGCAGAGCAGCTAAAGGTACATTCCATCACCAGAAAATATCGTGCCATTGTCCACGGGGTAATAAAGGAAGAGGAAGGCAGGGTGGAGGCACCTATTGGCAGACACCCTGTAGAACGCAAGAAAATGGCGATTAATGAAAAAAATGGAAAACCGGCTGTGACTAATTATAAGGTGCTGGAACGTTTTCGGGACTTTACTTATGTGGAATGTCAGTTGGAGACTGGGCGAACCCACCAGATTCGTGTCCACATGGCGTCACTCCATCATCCATTGTTAGGTGATGCCGTATACGGTCCAGCAAAGTGTCCGTATAAGCTTCAGGGACAAACACTTCATGCAGCTACGATAGGTTTTGAACATCCGGCTACCGGGGAGTATCTGGAATTGACAGCACCGTTGCCGGAGTATTTTGAGGAGTTGCTTAAGAAGTTGCGGAGTTGATGGATTTACAGATAAAATAAAGATGGACATACGCTAAAATACAACTCTGGTATGATAATGTATGTCCATTAGTTTTATGAATATTTTTGTCTATTCTCTATCACCTTCCCGATGATCTGAACAGGAAGTTCCTTTATTTCCTCATTAGAAAAATCTAATGGATCATAATGTTGATTGATAGGCAAGAGTCTGATGCCGGTGGAGTACTTGTGAAGGCGTTTACATATGGCGTTCTGACCATTAATAACAACAATTATGATATCTCCTTCTTCAGCATCATCTTGTTGACGAACAATTACAATATCTCCTTCACATATTCGGGGTGACATGCTATCATCGTTTATTCGAAGACCAAAATAGAAACCAGATTTTGC
>JBGVIB010000172.1:0-8896 GCA_045122835.1 Lachnospiraceae bacterium | reverse complement strand
ATCTGACATGGAACCAAGATAATCTTTAATATCATCTTCTGCCATACCCATCTGCTCTGTTAAAGCCTGAATCATGACTTCTTCCATTTTCGCTCTGTCCATACCGGTCATTTGCTGCTCTACTGTGTCATTTAACACATCCTCTGCCGGAATACTCATAATTTTTACATAAGTTTCTGCTTTTTCTGCGGCAGCAAGAGTATCAAGATATGCACGGAACTCTGTTTCCTTCTCTGCATCTGTAAGATTTCCTGTATTTTCTTCAAATGGAAGATTTGTGAAAATATCTACAGATGGATCTTCTAACTGTGCAGTAATTGCTTCAGAGTCTTTTGAATTCTCAATTACATACTCTGTCAATTTGCTTGTGTAACCAATGGAGCCTGTCAGCATGGTTGTCTGTGCATCCTCATTTGGACGAATGATACCGGATACCTTAAGTGGTACTCCATTATCATATAAATATTTTAAACCTGCATCTGTTTCTCTTAAATCTGTATACAAGCCACTGTTCTGATCATAGCTATAGCAGTCAGAGTTTAACACAATCTTAAATTCCATATTGCAAATGTCTTCATAAGACCAGCTTGCATTGCTTGCTTCCAACTCTGTACCATTTTTTGCGGCATCCATAATAGCATCAATCTGATCTTTGGATTCTAAACCTAATGCATACAAGGTTAAATCATCCAGCTCGTTGTTCTCATCTAATACTAAGACGATTTCATCATAGCTGGTTGGCCAGCTTCCGTATACAACGTCATACTGTTTCTCTAATAAATCATTTACCAGCTTGCCCTTTTCTCCCGGAAGCATTTCCTGCCAGAGATTCATGCCGGTACTGCCCATTGACATCATAGAAGACATAGGCGAACTTCCGGATTGACTCATATCTGTCATAGACATAGAGGAAGCATCCATTCCCATGTATTCGATGAGCATTTCCTGTAATAATTCCTGTGTATCTGATTTTACAATGGTTCCGTCTACATTTTCTGTATACACCTGCAAATCCAAATCATATGCATACTGAATACCGCTGAGAGCCCCATGTAAATCACTTTCTTCATTGGCATTTTCTTTTTCAATATATGTTTTAAAGGATTTTAAATCATTTTCAGATGTCTCTATGTTATTCATAGCATCAATAATGTCATACACTACTGATTTTGTGTAAACAGCATCCTTCTCATGTTCGCTTTCGCTTTCTGCAAGACCCATGAAAGTTTCCATTAAGGTTCCCACATCTACATTAGTAGATTCTATGGTTAATGGATAAGAAGATAATGTTTCTTCCTGCACGGTATCAATATAGGTGGTAAGACCATTGGATACTGCTGTAATAAGGGCAATACCAATAATACCAATACTTCCTGCAAATGCAGTAAGAGTAGTTCTTCCTTTCTTTGTGAAAAGATTTCGTAAGGAAAGTGAAAATGCAGTTCCAAAGGACATAGACGGCTTCTTTTCCTTCTTATTGCCACTATGTTCCGCTTTTTCTGTTGCACGCTCCAACTGCAGCTCTTTTTCGTCTAATGGCATAGAATCTTCTTTTATTTCACCGTCTAGCACACGGATAATTCTTGATGAATACTTCTCTGCCAATTCTGGGTTATGGGTAACCATGATGATTAACTTATCTTTTGAAATCTCTTTCAAAAGGTCCATTACCTGTACACTGGTTTCTGTATCTAACGCACCGGTAGGCTCATCTGCTAAAATGATATCCGGATTGTTGACAAGGGCACGGGCGATGGCAACTCGCTGCATCTGACCACCAGACATTTCGCTTGGTCTCTTATGTAACTGGTTGCCCAGTCCAACCTGCTCTAATGCTTTTTTGGCACGTTCACGGCGCTCATTCTTTGATACACCGGTAAGAGTAAGTGCTAATTCCACGTTCTGTAACACAGTCTGATGTGGTATCAGGTTATAGCTCTGAAATACGAATCCAATGGAATGATTACGATACGTATCCCAATCTCTGTCTTTAAAGTCTTTTGTTGATTTGCCGTTGATAATCAAATCTCCGGATGTGTAATGGTCTAGACCACCAATAATGTTCAACATGGTAGTTTTTCCACATCCTGAAGGACCAAGAATGGAAACAAATTCGTTCTTACGGAACTGCAAATTAATGCCCTTCAACGCATGAACGATAGTGTCACCGGCACTGTAATCCTTCTTGATATTTTTCAATTCAAGCATGCTCGCTAACCTCCTATTGTAACTGCTGTTATTCTATAACTGTTCAAAAACGGTAACGATTCCGTACTCTCATAGGTTACTATTATCACATTGAATTACATTTATAGTGACAAACAAAAATATATATGCTCTTTGTACCTTCTGAATCGTTACACTATGTTTTATCAAACTTAATCCTAGAAGTACTTTCTCAATTTAATCTCAACTAAATATTAAATTTTGTTGAGATTTTCATTTTCAAGGGGAAGATTGACGGCAAAAACGGAGCCGACACCTACGGTACTTACCACATGTATTTCACCGCCGCATTTGCTTATGATTTCTCGGCACAATGCCAGACCTAAACCATTTCCCTGAGATTTTCTTGAGGTGTCCGCTTGATAAAATTTATCAAAAATATGTGCCTGTGTTTCTTCTGTCATCCCGATACCATTATCGCTTACTAAAATTTGTATAAAATCTTTTCTTTTCTTCAGGTACACCTCAATACTGCCATCCATATCTGTGTATTTGATAGCATTTCCAATGAGATTTACCCACACTTGAAACAGTAGTGACTGCTGGCCTAGGTAAGACACTTCCTGAAGCTCCAACACAAAATTTGTCCTCTTCTTTCCCCACTTAGGCTCCAAAAGTACAATTGTCTCACGAATCTGCTCATCCAACCGAAACTGCACCGGTTCGTCTAAATACTGCTGCCGTTCTAACTTTGACAAACGCAGTATGTTTTCTGTCAAATCATTCAATTTATCAATATTGAAAAATATCTTATGAATGTATTCGTTCTTTTCCTCCTTGGAAAGTTCCGGGTCCTGAAGAAAGGTTGCATATCCGGAAATTGCTGATAATGGTGTCTTAAATTCATGGGACACATCTGCAATAAAATCATTCCGCATAATTTCCACGGAATTTAACTCCTTTATCATGTGGTTAAAGTTTTGTATGGTATCCTGCAATTCTTCCAGTCCTCCGTTATAGGACAATTGGACAGAAAAATCCCCCTCTGCCACTTTTTTCGTTGCTTTACTAATCAGCTCTAATGGGGCAAATATTTTTGTCACCAGAAGGATAGTGCCTAAGGATGACAGTACTACACTAAGCAGGCAAATGAGAAATATCCACATCCAGGGAGCCTTAATGTTTTCTACCGAAAATCCCAATTGCTCTGCAGTATAGATAAGGGCAAATGAAAGCAGCATAAATGCTGAAACAATCACAAAAAATATGAATGTAATTCTGGTTCTAAACTTATGAATTCTTCTCTTTCGCTCTGATATTTTACATTTTTCTTTTCTTATCATATTTCCTCGTACTATTCTTTACAAGGATTCAGTATCCTTATAGGTTAGCATTGCTGCCACTACATTTTCATACGGACTCATATTGCTATCTTTTTACCGCTCTGTATCCTAAGCCTCGTATGGTTACTATTTCAAAGTCTTCATTCTTCTTAAAACGTTCCCGCAATCTGCTGATATGTACATCCAACGTATGAGAATCCACATAGCCATCCACTCCCCAGATATCATCTAATATTTGTTGTCTGGTAAAAATCTGCCCCGGATAGGACAACAATTTATACAAAAGCTGAAATTCCTTCTGGGGAAGTGTCTGGCTGCCCTGACTGTCTGTTACCATCCAGTTATCGTAATGAAGCTCTGTTCCGCCAAAGGTCAGCTTCCGCTCACTTACACTTTTTGCTCTCCTAAGCAGCGCCTGTACACGGAGTAGCATTTCCTGTATATCAACAGGTTTCACCAGATAATCATCTGCTCCCGCCTGAAAACCAATTTGCTTATCCATAATATCCCCCTTTGCCGTTACCATCATAACAGGCATCATCATCCGGGCATCCCTTAACTGCCGCACAAATTCAAATCCGTTCATCCCCGGCATCATCACATCTGTGATAATTAAATCCACACTTTCCGTATGTAAAAAGTTCAATGCCTCCAAGGCATCTGCTACGCTAAAGGGAACATATCCATTTCGCTGTAATGTCCTGTAAAATAACTGATTTAAATCTGTATCATCTTCTACTATAAGTATTTTAAACACTGGGTCACCTACTTTCTCTATTTACTTGTTACTATTCAGTATACTCATAGTTGCATTTATTCTACTATCACACATCCATAGTCGCCTGCGTAAAACACCTTATGATAACCTGCAATCTTATCACTAATGTCATCCACATGGAGAATGTATGCTCCACTTGTCTCAGTATCTACACAATCTGTATAAAACTGAAACGGTCCAAAGGAATATGCCGACAGATACGCACTTGGATAATTTGTATATTCCACTGTTTCCATATATTCATCCACCGGATACTGACTGTAATATAGCACTTTGGAATAAGATACACCTGAAGTTATATAAATATTCTCACTATTTTTCATGGCATACTCTATCGTCTCACCCAATCCATCCTGAAAGGTATCTGCCATAGTGTCTGCATAGGATGTAAAATAAAAAATTACAAATGCCAAAAACGAAATTCCATATGCTGCTTTTACTGCGCAGTCTGCAACTTTTCCAAAATGATGACAGACATCATACACTCCAAGTGCTATCAGCACAATCACCCAGAGATGAATAAAATTAATGCGATTAATATTCACATAGATCAGACACCCCGCAAGAATTGCACCAGCTAACTGTATCAGTACAAATACTTCATAAGAAATCTTTTTCTTTTCTCTGATTCCATGTATCAGATGTCCCATACCTATTAAGGCAAACGGCAGACTAAAATGATAATACAGCCCAAACTCCTCTGTAGCATTCCAGATAAGATTATCGTTCTGCTTTGTCAATATCTGGTATAAATTATAAAAATTTTCTCCAATGTGGGATAAGGATATTTCACTAGCCCGCATTTCTACAAGCTTTGGAATGGATAATAACGGGGTACGGATTTCTTCCATCACTCCTACATTAATAAGCAGGAACAGAATCAACGGCAACGCCATAACTGCCATGATAGCTACAAATCCTATCATATAGCCATTTATCTGAAGTTCTTTTTTCCATGCCAGATAAATCACTTGTGCCAACAGCACAAAAGGCAGCATTTCCCAGACAGTAGCATAACAATATAAACTTAGACCGTACATGAATGCTGACAGAAGATAATACTTATTATTTTGTATCCCCTTTACGAAAAAATAAAAACCAAAGAGCAAAAATCCTGGAGCCAGATTGGATTCTAATCCCCATCTTGCCATCATGATATGCCATGGTGAAATTACCAGCAGAAACAGGCCAATTGTTGCTATTTTCTCAGAAAACATCATCTTCAACAGCTTATAAAATACTACAAGTGATATACACGCTACAATTACCTGTGGCAATCTGACCACCCAGTCATGCATTCCGAATATAGCTATAAATGGCATCATTAAATAGCTGTTTAGCACGTTCATTCCACTCCCCCATGCCACAAAATACACTGGATTCTGATAACCGTAGGAATCATGTCCATAGTGGAGCATAGAATATGCTTCGTAGGCCGCATAGGCCTCGTCCTGATTGATTCCTGCCGGCACACCGCCAAGGTAAAATATTCGAACCAAAATACCCACTGCCAGCAGGCAAAACACTGCCAACTGATTCTTTGTAACGTTATTCCGTTTTTTTCTCTGTAATATTTTATGTTCCATTACTGGTGTCCTCTTGAAACTATTCAATACCCTCATAGTTACGTTCTCTCTAAACTTATAAAAATGCTATATAGCCCTGAATTTAGTATAGATAACCATGTTTTCTTTGTCAAGAAATGTGTAGGCATATTGCTTGCCATACCTGTCTGTTTGTACTATTATAATTTTATTAGTAACTACTCAAAATCCATCTCCTCAGGTGAGTTTAGCAAATCGAAGTCTGCTTTGATTGGATTTTGATTTTAATTAGCATAGAAAAGAGGATTTTACATGAACACAAACGAGGATAAATTGTCCCAGGCACTTTATGACGAAATTGAACAACGAATCGTACAGATGGAATCAAATGACTACCTATTTCCAAAACGCTTCTCTAAGAAAGATTATATGGTTGTTGTACTTGTTGTGGTAGTCTGTCTTGTACTTATTATATTAGGAGCTTTTCTCTAGAGCGCATCCCAAATTCAGCATGTACACACATACATTTCAGAAACTGTATGAATGCAGACGAAAGAAAGGATTTCATATGAAAAAAGAAATTAATAAACAAATTGAAAAAGAAGCCTTTTTCGGCACGGCTCCTGTCTTAAGCAAGGAACGATTGTATGGCTTTTTCGATGCACTGCTTGTCTTGTCCGGCTACTGTATTGCCACATGGAGTTATACACAAGGCTCTTATCTTGCTACTTTGGTGGGATTCAAACAACTTTTAATCGGTGCTTTTTTAGGTGCTATTCTTATGCTTGCTATCTACCAGCTTCCGGTTATCTTATCCGTCCGGTACGGCATTGATATCTGGGTGTGGCTAAAAGCGGTCTTTGGCCATAAAGGCGTTACCATTATGACCGTCATTATTATACTGATTAATTACCCCTGGTATGCCGTCTGTGCTGACCTGTTTGCTTCTTCTATGGGAAATCTTGCATCGCTGTTTGGCATCACTCTATCGGACAATGCCCATGTTATTCTGGCGATTTCCTGTGTTGTAATTGGAACGCTGATTGCATACAAGGGTCTGTCTGCCATTACATGGACCACTCGTGTTCTGGTTCCGCTACTGCTTCTTCTGGGTGCTATGGTGGTTGTGGTAGGCTTTACCTCTGTTCCTTTTGATGCCATATGGAACTATAAACCAGCTGATACCGGATACGATAACAATATTATACCTTATATCATTTCTATTGAAGCTAATTTTGCTTTTGTCATAACTCTTGTAGGTGGTATGGCAGAGGTGCCTCGCCTTACGAAAAAAGAAAACTCCGGTTACTGGGCTGGGGTGCTTGGTCAGGGGCTGGCTGGATCTTTCTTTGTGGTAGTGGGTGCTGTTATGGCAATTGCCATGCAGTATGTCACCGGAGAAATGATTGATGACCCTACATTAATGCTCATGACTCTTTCTGTGCCTGCACTTGCTTTAAGTTCCTTACTTTTAGTGGCATTTGCTAACATTGGAACCCAGGCTGTGGGCTCCTACATATATGGTGTTATGCTGAAAACTTCCTTTAAAAAGGCTAGCTACCGCGTGCTGATACTGATTCTTGCCCTGTATGTGATTATACTTTGCATATGGGGTAAAATCATTGATTATTTTGGTTCTTTCCTTACTATCAGCGCCTGTGTATATGCGCCCCTTGCGGCACTATTGTTCACCGACTTCTTTCTGGTACGCAAGCAAAGGCTGTCACTGCGATCTGCGTATCAGCTAAAGAACCATCATGCATATGACTACACAAAAGGCTTCAACATCGTTGGTCTTCTTTGCGTGATTTTTGGATTTTTCCTGTCTTTGGCAATTTATAATCCGGTTACCGGGGAAATTCACAATATGTATTTGTTTTATCTGACACCAACCGGATGCTCTTTCCTTGGAACTGGACTGCTTTACTTTATTTTAAGCAAAATACCTTGTATCCGAAGATACCTGCTCCGGGACAGAGAGGAACTTACCATTCGGGACAAAAAGCCAGATATCACACCCTTTGACCGCTTCAAAGTACCACCGAAGCAGAACCTGTTTGCCATGCCGTTTATCTGGCTGTGCTGCTTTTTTGCCACCAGACAGGGAAAATTAAAAATTACCAAAGAACGTATGAAAGGGTTAAAACCCCCTTATCTGGTCCTTGGTACCCACCATGCGTTTATGGACTTTTTAGTAACACCACTGGCACTGTTTCCACACAGAGCTAATTATGTTTCTGAATTAGAAGGCTTTGAGGCATATGGTGAATGGCTTTACCGGCAAGCCGGCTGCTTAGGTACCAGAAAATTCGTGGATGATCTGGCCCTTGTAAAAAATATCAAACGCGTCATTAACCGCAAAGGTATTCTTGTGTTATATCCGGAAGCCAGATACGCCAATGCCGGTACAAGCTGTCAGCTTCCAGATTCTGTGGGCAAGCTTGCTAAAATGCTGAATGTACCGGTTGTTGTTATCAATATGCATGGCAATTATCTCCGCTCTCCAATCTGGAACTTAGCTGTACGAAAGGAAGCCAAATTAGATGCCACCATCACACAGGTATTCACAACAGAGGAGTTGAAACATGCGACGGTAGAGGAAATCAACCATACCCTTGCCGATGCCTTATCCTATGATGAATACAAATGGCAGAAAGCTACGAAGAACGCCATTACCTATCCGAAACGTGCTGATGGCTTAGAACTTGTTCTCTACCGCTGCCCTTCCTGCGAAACAGAATTCCAGATGGCTACGAAAGGAGCCGATATCTACTGTAAGCATTGTGGTGTCAAATATCAGATGACTGAATATGGAGACTTACTTTCTCTGTCTCAGGATAATACTCCACATCTGCCCTTTTCCCATATCCCGGATTGGTATGAATGGCAACGAAATTGTGTCATAGAAGATATTAAAAATGGCATTTATAACCTCCATATGGGTGTACGTGTAGAAGCTTTGCCCAATGCAGTCAACTTTATTGACCTTGGAGAAGGCGTATTAATCCACAACAAAGATGGCTTTTCCCTGACTTTCCGCAATTATAGACAGCCAACGGAAAAAC
>JBGVIB010000171.1:0-11538 GCA_045122835.1 Lachnospiraceae bacterium | reverse complement strand
AATCCACTCCCTAGGGAGACTTAGGCTCGAAGGCTTTCCTGAGAGTCTTAGTCGTACTTGGGAGTTAGTTCACCGGAACGTTGGCTTCGGTCTGCGTGGAATATGCCATGCCAGCAAGCGGCTCTCCTACAGCGCAAGTCTGAGTTGCCCCTGGGAGCCCCTTCCGCCAATTCACGGACGGGTAACGAATATGATACATCAAGCACACAAACCAGAATTTGCATTAAAAAACCCATGCATAACGCCAATCGCCTTACACATGGGTACCCTCCCTTACATATTCATTTCACTGATTTTACCGGAGACATCTATGGTATACCACACCTCCGTCTTTGTTCCATCGCTGTTACACGCCGTCTCTAACAAGAACTTTACCTGTCCATCTGTATCCTCTATAGTCAGCCCTGTTCCTCCATCAGAAAACTGGCTTGTAGACTCAATAGCTAGCACCGTCTCTTCTATTTTTTCATCCCCAGAAGAAATCTGTGCCATAAATTGCCCCTTAGCAATGACCATATTGCCATGCTTGCTCAAGGTACCATCCTCTAACAGAATCTCTAACTGATACCCTTCTCCATTACATTCGTATGTTGTTTCATAAATCACATAATCACTGGTCAATTCCAGGATGTCATCTCCACTTTCCTCTAAAAGTGCCTCTGTCTCCTTCCACTCCGTAATTCCCTTCACAGCTTCAAACTGGAATTCATCCTGTTTCCCAGCATTATCCCCATTCAGGACATCATTCCCCCCCGGCAAATCTGCCACATTGTGGGTTTCATCCTGCTTTGTAGCATTGTCGATTCCAGCCCCCAGCATATTTTTTCCAAATAGAACTAGAACTACGCATGCTGCAAGTGCTGTTACAATTCCTGCTGCCGGCTTCCAATTGATCACTTTTGTATTCTTATTTCGCGTTCCTCCATTTTGTACCTCATGCATTTTTCGAATAGTATCATCCACTAAACTCTTTGGAGCATGAATCTGGTCTAAGGATTCTTTTATCCATTTATCCATTCTGGTCACTCCTTTTCAGAAATATCTTTCCAATTTGGTACATCCATTTTTATCCTGTAAATCCATCTTGTTCCAATCCAGTCCGCAACATTGCCCTGGCCCTTGACAACTGGGATTTTACAGTGGGCTCCTTTTGACCGGTTATCTGACAAATCTCTTTTATTGACATATCCTCATAGTAAAATAAGTACAAAACCATGCGATATTTCTTTGGTAATTTTTGTAAATATTCATACAAATCTGACTGCTCCTCTGTCTCAAAGGCAATCTCCTCTGTCTGTTCCTCAATGGACTGGGTATGTCTTCTCCATGCACTTGTTAAATTTGTCTTTGAGCAATTTATGGTTACTCTTATAAGCCATGCTTTTAAATGCTCTTCACTTTCAATAGTATCTAGATTCTTAACAAGACGAAGAAATACTTCCTGAAATATATCCTGAGCATCATGTGTATTCTTCATCTGCGTCACTGCAATACGATACACCATGTCTGCATATCTATTCACAATCTCATCGATGTTCCATGTATTCACATCTTTCATGATGTTCCTCCTAACTGTTAGAGCATGTTTAAATTTCATTCCCACAAAGTGTAACGCACATCTTGCAGAAAGCAATTTTTAACAATACTCTACTACACCATAAATAAGATAACCACCGCTTCCCCACAGAGATAGCTGTTATTTTTAATGTACTAGCGCATTGCAATTTTACCACAATCAGTTAGAAACAACAACATGACCTTATTCCCACCACTTTAACTTAACATTTCTGGTCCAAAACTCTCCGGTAAAAGCTGTCCTAATGTATATATCTTATATACTTTACACTCCTCAGGAGACTTTGCAAGAATTATCTCAAAATCCTCCTTGCAAAACTCTCTAAGCACCTGTCGGCAAACTCCACAGGGAGCGCAGTAATCGGTTATTACACCGTTCCTGCCCCCTGCAATGGCAATAGCAGTGAAGGAGGTTACCCCTTCACTTACCGCCTTAAATACTGCCACTCTTTCTGCACATACTGTGGCAGAATAGGAAGCATTTTCAATGTTACACCCCGTATAAATCTTTCCATTTTCTCCTAGCAATGCCGCTCCGACATGAAAATGGGAATATGGTGCATAGGATTGTTTTGTCATTTGAATTGCCTGCTCCACAAGCTTTATTTTCATTTTATCTATCATAACTTCCCCTTTTCTGTCACTTATTATTAAGACAGTTAAATATCAATATACTAGCTTGCCTAAATTATTATCTATTGCACTGTCGTCAGTGGATGTAGCTTCATTGCTTGACTTTTCAGCCCCACATAGCTTACCATTGCATCTTCATACAGACTGTGCTACATGGCACATGCCTTACTCTAAATAGTTACGAGAATTTTTACTTGGTTAAGTGAATTACACCAAGCCAGTAATATCCCTTAATATTTCCACCAACTTCATTGGCAACTGCCTGCGCGATTTCCTGGAATTTTGCATCATCAATAGTATAGTCAGTACGAAGCATTGCATCCCCATCTGCATTTAATTCTTCTGCTAACTTTGCTACAATTGCATCTGTATCATAGTACTTTCCATTGATACGATAAAATTCACTGTCATCTGTTTCACCTGTATAAGAACCTAATTTTTCATCAACAATAAATCTCTCATCCTCAACTAATACACCTCTTACACCTGTATCGGAGACATTTAATAACGCATTTTGCACTACCTCATTATCGTTGTTTGTAGAATCTACAGATAACCACTGGTCATCAATTTTTACACGATTCCATGCATGTGGAAGGTTACCTTCTAAGTATCCGGTAACTACCATACTTTCTAATCCTGCTTCATCTGCTAATACCTTAAATGCACTAGAATAACTTGCACATACGCCAACTCCATTTACAAGAACACCATATGGGGTAAAGGAATCAAAATACTCCTCATCAACCTGTGCAAAATCATATTTTTCTGCACTTTCTAATGCTGCATCATCATATACCGCATTGTCGCAAAGATACTGGTTAATAGCAGTTTCTTTTTCTAAGTCAGTCATGCCATCTGTAATAATCTGTGCAACGATTTCTTCTGCTTTTGCCTTTGTCTCTTCACGCTTTGCAGCAGTTTCCTCTGGCGCATCATCATATTTCACATATAATGTACGGCTATTTTCATCATAAGCCGCTGCGTTAATACCCATAACTAATGGATTCTGGTACTTTGCTTCCATAAAAGCATCTGTTACAATATCCGTATTTATGCTCTCTGTAAACAAACTTAAGTCGATAGTTTCTTTGCTATCTAACATCTGAATGGCAATGTACTCACTTAATGCACTATTTGCTGTTACCGGGATGACTGTATCAGTTGCGGAAGCCTCTGGTGCTGTTGTTTCCTCTGGTTGCTCTGTTTCTTCCGGTTCTGTTGTCTCCGGAGTCACTGTTTCTTCCGGCGCCTCTGTTACCTCAGGTTCTGCCAGTGCTTCTGCATCACCATCAGTTGTTTCCGGTGCTTCATCTGTAATCTCAAGACCTTTATCAAGAGTACCACCCTTGTTCTTTAATTTTTCCTGACGCTCTTTGATTTCCTGTAAATCTGCTTCTAAGGTATCCGGATTCTCCACTACAGCAGTATAAGATGTACTGAGTAAAGTGCCGGATGCTTTGGATGGTATTTCCATGCGTGTTCCATCATCACTTAATACATAATTATCGAAATCATATTCAATCACACGTCTTGAAGTACTTCCATCACACATGGTAATGTTTGTTTCTGCCGGCAGTAAAGAAACAGATTCACAGAATTTACTATCTAACTCTTCACTTTCCTGACTATTCTGATTCCATGCCCAGCCTTGTGGAAGAAGTTCAGAATATGTCTTTAATGAACAAAGATTACTTACTGGTGAGCATCCATCTTCTGTAACAGCAATGACACCTACATGGTCTATCATTGTATCAAAGAAATCTTCATTCTTATTCTCCATACCACCTGCCATATCATCATCCGAAGTAATATAATTTGTAAAGATGTCATTCATGCTAAGTGTATCATCTGTATACTCAAATTCAAGTGTTGGTGCACTCCATGACGTATCTGTTGTTCTGGCAAATGCATTTGTATAACAATCAAATCCTTCCTCGTATCCTTCACCTTCATACTTTGTAATAAAGAATAATACATACTCTGTAGCACCTTCTACCGGTGTCCAATTAATGGTTGCTACACCATTATCGTCACATGTATACTGTGCCACTGGTGCTTCATCTAACTCTGCATCTATTTCAACAATTGTGATACGTGGTGTTTCTAACTCCTCACCTGTTTCTGTATCTATCTTCTGAACCAGATAAAGTTCTCCAAAGTTACCCCAGCTGTCACAGGTTTCATCATCATATATGAAATTACCACTTAAATCACTTAAATCTATGTCAGAACCACTACCAGCAGAAAGCTCTGCCACACCAAATGCCGGTGGTGTAATGATAATTTTATTAGTATCGTAATCATACTCTATAAAACAATCCATTGGATACTGCATTTCTGCATCCTGATATACTGTGAAATAATCTGTCCAGCTGTCGATTTCCTTATCTGCTGCGTTAAATCCTAACTGATACTCAATTTTTTCACTACGTTCTATCGTTATTGCATCATCTGCATAATCTGCTGTGGAAGCACCATATTTATCTCTTAAGGATGATACTAATGCAGAATCGCTTTCAGATATCTGTGATACTCCATCTTCCTTCTTTGGTTGCTCTGTTACACTTCCAGTCTGTTCGCTGTTTTCTTTTGATGCCGGTGTATTGCTTGCACAACCAGTTAATAATAATGTGCATGCCAATGAAAGACACAATCCTCTTTTTAAGTATTCTTTAAATTTCATAATAGTCTCCTCCGATTTAATTTACATTGTTTTTTGCTCTTTCGATAGTAATACAATGCTGGAGACAAAAAGGTTGCAAAAAAATAAAAAATTTTTTAATACCCTGAACTATTTTCGTTTTTTGCTATCTTAATGATTTGGCTAGTGCCTAATCGGTCGGCTCCCAACTCTATGAACTTTTCTGCATCTGCAAAAGAACCTATACCACCGGCCGCCTTGATTTTCACCTCTGCCCCCACATGTTCTGCAAATAATGCAACATCCTCAAATGTTGCGCCTGCTGCAGAAAATCCGGTAGAGGTCTTGATATAATCTGCCTTGGCTGCTGTGACAATTTCGCACATCTTTATTTTTTCTTCCTCAGTAAGCAGACAGGTTTCTATGATTACTTTTAATATTTTATCGCCGCATAAGGATTTGAGGGTTTTGATTTCTTCTTCTAATTCTTTATATTTTTTATCTTTTAACCAGCCGATATTGATTACCATATCAATTTCCTCTGCCCCGTTTGCAATGGCGTCCTTTGCCTCAAATGCTTTTACTGCAGTGGTATGGTAGCCATTTGGAAATCCAATTACAGTGCAGATTTTCATTTTACCTTGAACGTACTCAGATGCCTGCTTTACATAGGATGGTGGGATACAGACAGATGCTGTTCCATAGTAGATGGCATCATCGCAAATGGTCTTGATTTCCTCCCAGGTTGCGTCCTGGGTTAACAGGGTGTGGTCTACTGCTTCAAAAATGTCATGTTTGTTCATGGTGAACTCCTTTTCTTTTTATAAATGACTATCCATCCGTAAATAGTCAGAATGGATTCTCTACTTAGAAATCAGACTTACACTACCTTAAATTATCTGCTGGCACATAGTAATTTCCAATTTCTTGTATCATATAATAATTGCGCCCAACCTATGGCAATGTAGCTTAGTGGCTGGGCGCAGTTTTTCCTTATTTGATGTCTTCAAAAGATGCATATCCATACATATCAATGGTATGTTTCATAGTCATCTCGGTAAGGTTTTTTCCTTCTTTTGATAATTCAATAATAAATTTTGCATACAGGAACAAGGTTTCATCGGAATATGTCTTTAATTCACCTCTTAAGTAGGTCTCAAATGAGGTTGCCCATGGTTTATCTTCTGAGGTGTGAATGTATCTGGCATGCATGGTAACGTTACCATGCTCTGCTGCAAATTCTTCCATCCATTTCACCTGAATGCCCACAATCTGTTCAATGATAGCCTTATTTTCCTCCCGTACCGGTGGAAGTTTATCTTCGATTTCCTCAAATTCCTCCGGAGATGTAGTTTCCATCATCCATGCATATTTCTCTGTAATTAGATTTCTTCCTAAGGAAGTTGCATTTTCAAAGTCCTCAATGAAGCTTAGCAGCATTTCCCTTGTCCATGTTAAATACTGGCTCTTTCGCATAATATGAAAGGTCTCCCAATCGTCCTGGCAGGATGCTCTGCCACCTTCGTTTCTTGTCTTGTCAAATGCTACAAATTCAAGTTTTATTAAATGCTCTACTAATTTCTCATTTGTCCAGTCTTTGCAATCTGTCACAATATCCTCCATTCTGCCACTTGCATGACACTAACATTAACAAACGTAACAATTCCCCACAATACAACCTTGTTCAGAACCGTTACCAGCTGTCCGCTTACTCGTCTCCGTCAAGACCTTCATGCAATGTTGGCACACTACAGGCAAATGGAACCTTTGAGCAATCGGTGCAGCCCATAGTCTCCACCTCTTTTGTTTCTTTTGTCATATCTACATCTACATTCATATGACCTAATCCATTTGCCATTCCCTTATCTAACTGCGCAATCAAATCATCAATCATTGTCTTTTCGTCCATATTTTCCCCGCTTTCTGCCGTTTTAACAGCTTTTCATTTTTATACAATTTTTTATTAGTATACCGCACTTTTTCTATTTTGTCTTTACCATTTTTATGAATCTGATTCTGTGTTGTCAGTTGCCGTAATATACTTCATATCGCCTGTGTGATACAACTCAATGATAAATTCCTTTATATCCTTTCCATCATAGAACCATCCGGCAAAATTTGACCCATTATATCCATAAGTTTCATCAATTATTTCCATATCCATCTCCTGGTATTTCTTTATGAATTTCTTAAGG
The DNA here is from genome assembly GCA_045122835.1 of Lachnospiraceae bacterium. Taxonomy (GTDB): domain Bacteria; phylum Bacillota; class Clostridia; order Lachnospirales; family Lachnospiraceae; genus JBGVMW01. The sequence goes on along the minus strand of JBGVIB010000171.1, from coordinate 4,491 downwards.
CTATATTTTCTTCCTTTTATCTTGCCATAATTTAATCCACGAATACTCATAATGTAGACGTTAGAAAAATCTAAATCTACATTTTCAAAGAGAAGATATCCTGGTACCGGCAAACAATCACCATCTTTAGGCTCGTAAAAGCCATCCTTGAACTTGATTTTTATGTCTGCCGTCTGGGATTCTTTGTCATATTTTTTAAGCTTAATCCCAGTTATATGAGCATCGTGAAGACTGTAGGCTAAACCTGTGATGTTTTTTCTGATGGTTATATTGGTAAGATGTTGTTTTTCTTTCTTCATATCTAATATCCTTTCTACCTCTTTATTTACTAAAACGCATTTGAAAATTTATTCCTATCCCTAATATCCTTCACATAGATATCTGCTTCTAGAGTGTGTCCCCAAATTCTACCGCAAAGTGGGGCATGCAGATTGCAGAAATGAATTTTTAAACACGCTTTAATAATCTCCATATTATCCTGCAAATTTTATGAACTAACACATCTATTCAGAATTAGTATACCACAATTTCTTTACCAGTTGAAATTGTAGCAAAAAAACTATCCATTTTATATTGCAAGAAAGTAGAAAAACAGAATTTTCATCTCCTCTGTTTTGATCAAAAATCATCGAAAATTATGACAAAATGTTGGATACTTACATTTCCTGTATAAGTAGATTTTTAATGTGAATTCGTGTATAATAGAATACCGTCAATTCTAAAGAAAATAGAATGAATCAAACAACATTCAGTGAGGTGACTTATGAATAAAATTATTAAAAACCATCGAAATAAAACGTATGTCTGCGTCATTTTATTTCTATGTAGTATTATTTTTTCTGTACTTTTTTTTAATTTAAAGGAATTTCCTTTTTCCATTTTATCTTCTGAAGACTGCCTGTCTATTTTGATCGAGCAGTTTGCTTCCGCATTTTTGATTATTTCTGTGCTTGCTGTATTATCAGATAAGAGCAATGTGGTTCTTTGGGAGAATCTGGTACATTTAAAGTTAGTGGAACCAGCCGGCTTCAATTTGATCGATTTGTCTGTTTATACATTTTATATTCTGCTATTGTCGGTAATTAGTTATATAGGGGAAAGATATCTGCTGATGAGCATTTTAGCTATTATTGAAGTGCTGATTTTAACCTATATGGTATTCAGAGTATTACAAGTATATTTTAACAATGACTCTGTGATAAAATCCCTGAAAGAAAAATTCTTTAAGGGAAATGAAGAATACAAATATGAAAAACTAGAAACCTTGTATTACAGAATTATGGAAAAATTAAATAACTGCGATTTTGAAAACACAGATAATGATATTGCTTTCTTCTTAATAGGAACAGAAGAAACCAAAAATCGTCAATTGGAAAATATGGCGGAATCGCTTATTCGCCAGACTGCTGCAACAAACTCCTATATGGTCAGTAAAATATTCAGTAAACAACAGGAGCATTTTAGTATTGCATCCTGTGTGGAAGGTGAATATGAAAAATATATTCAGGTTAGAAATAAATACATGAATATCATATGCCTTAAGTATCCAAAAATATTTAAGAATATTCAGTATGAAATCAATCACGACTGGATTGATGTGTGTTTAGAAAAGATTACTTTTAACGAACGAAATTATGATGAAAAAGCAAACCTCCAATCTGCCACATGTCCATTGTTAAAAACTGCTGAGATGAAGAGATTTCTCGAACAATACGGCTGGTGTCCGGTATTAGTGGAAAGATGTTTAAATTACATAAATAAGCTTCTTTTAGAAGAAATGAAAACAAGAGGATGCGACGGCGTTGAATGGGATCTGACCTTTCGGAATAACCACCTTTTAATATGTTTCATGTCAGATTCTGTTTATTTTAAATGGATGGAGATTTTAGAGCAATACAAGCTATTATACCCAGACACTCCGGAACCTGACAGGGAAGTTTTGAAAAACTGTATCAAGGGAATCATTTGGATACAGTATATGCAGCTACAGAAAAAAATAGCTAAAAAAGATTTTTTCACCCAAAATACATTGGCTTACTTAGAAGAAGAACCAGATTTATCAGAAGCCTTATACGAAAACCATTGCTGGTATAAAGAAAAGATCTACACTCCAGAGGTGTTCTCCTACGGAGCTGAAGACGAAGGTATTAGCGAGGAAGAATATTATAATATGTTAGATGAAATACCGGATGTAGAGCTTGATGAGTAACAGACCTTTTAACGCTAACATTGGGGAGCTGTTATATCTATGATTTATTCAATCATTAATGCGACAGCTCCCAAATATCAAGCTTTCACCACCCGCTCTAGTGGCTTAACAACAATTGCTGCAGCAATACACTTTGCAATATCAAGAGGGATAAATGGTAATACAGAAGATACCAATGCAGCCCGCCAGTCCATGCCAGCAGAAATCATCATCCAGCTCATGCCTAACAAATAAAGAACGGGCATTCCTACTACAATGGCAACGACTGCATAGCGTATTATATTTCCGTTCTTGCCTTTTAACAGGGATATCAGAACAGCTACCACTACACTCCCTATAATATAACCGCCAGTGGGACCTAACAGTTTGCCCAGTCCGCCTATACCACCGCTGAATACCGGTAGTCCGACTGCACCTAAAACGATCCAGACTCCTACGATTGTTCCAGCTTTTTTCGGACGCATTAGAAGACCTATCATATTAACAACTAATGTCTGGGCTGTAAGGCTTACAGCAGTAAATGGTAAAGGAATGATTATATAGGAAGAAATACATAGCAGCGCAGTCAGTAATGCCATGACAGTAATATCCTGTGTGGTAATTCTGTTTTTATTGATTTTGTGTGTTGTTACATCGTCCATTTTCAGATTTCTGCCTTTCTCATATCTATTTTCAGTTGTCCCCAAATTCTTCCGCAAAGTGGGGCGTACAGATTACAGGAATGAATTTTAGGACACGCTCTAGCCACTCTACAACAATATCAATGCCATATATCCGGCTTCTACTATAGTATTCTCAAAACTATCTTCAATAAATTCCACAAACGTCTCACTGTTATGCCCAATAATTCTTGAAAATGCTACAACATAATTTCTAACATCCTCATATGGTAATACCTTTCTGGGACTCATTTTCCATTTTAGGAAAGAAGCAATTCGAACCATGGCATATTCAATTGCAAGGAGCTGATAATTTACCATGGTATCTTCAATATCTTCATTGCGACAGGACTCATATATCTTGTCCCTGTATACAATCTGAAGTAATGGCTCAAAGGAAGAAAATACACCATGAAAAAGTTCAAAGCCTACTGGCAGGGATTTCTCCGATTCCTTTTCCACATAGGCAATCAGGTCTTCAAATATAGTTTTATAGAGAGGAACCTCCTTATAATCTTCCATAATATCAAGGAACAACTCCACACACTCGCCTACCGTATCATCTCTGCTAATGTCAGCATACTCCCAGATTGCCGCGGCATCTTCCATGCCATCCTCCTCAAGAAAGCTTTCTGTCTCCCACTCTATATCATCCTCCGAACAATCTGCTGCTAGGGACAAATACTGATATATAAGCAAAAGCTTGACAGACAGCTCATAATCCTCACTGTCAAGTATTTCTAGCATACTGTGGCGAATATAGCTATCTATGGTAAGCTCTGTATTGTCCGGTTCCTGAGGTCGGGACGCCAGCTCCAGATTCTCCTTCACAATATCTAGCACCACCGGACAGGCAAAAGACAATAGTTCTTCTGTCTCTCCCTCATATTCATGAACCAGTCTTGGAAATGTATGACAGGATTCTGGCAAAGCCAATTCCCCATCCTGCTCCACAATATGGCACAAGCCATCTTCTTTTAAGAAAGGACATCGTTTTGATTCCTTTGAATATTTCTTCCCTTCCTTAGCACGCTGCCAGCAAGCTTCACTGTCAAGGGCAATGTCCCAGCCTTCACAGCAGGTAAAAGTACATTGGTCTGCAATGCAGTTGAATTTATTATAATATGTTATTTTCATAGACTTGCTTCCTTTCTTCGTGTATATTCTTACTATGTATTTACAAAATTTCATCTAAACATCAGCTGGTCAATACATTATTATAACATTGAATATGATTTTCGTACATATGAAAAGATTTTTCAAGAAAAGTGAAACGAAAAATAGCCATTGGCTCTGTCCTTGTTTTTCTGAGCTTGACATTCCATTAAAAACAGATAACTGGAATACCCTAATGAAAAAGTTAAAATATGATTACTGGAAAGACTTTGCCGAGGAAATCCGTAGCATTTCTCAAGATAATTAGCTCCCATCTACCGTATGGCAGCAAATTATCGGAATTGTTTCACAGTTTATAAACAATTTGTAACTATTCAGTACCCTCATAGGTTACCAATGTTATTATGAATTGCATTCATAATAACAGGCCAAAATCCATGCAGAATCACCTACGGTGATGGATTTTGGCCTGCTGCCACTACGTTTTCATACGGACTGTGCAGTTCA
>JBGVIB010000170.1:0-28812 GCA_045122835.1 Lachnospiraceae bacterium | reverse complement strand
ACTGACTTAATTTTTCCATTCTCATACAAATATAAAATAACGTATGGCGAGAATCAATGCAATGATTAAAAATACGGAACAAATAATCGCATACACATTTCCCCGCACTTTTTTCTTTTCCGAAAAACTGATGGTAGCACCGATAAAATTTTCAATGGCTGCCAGTACAAAAATGAGCATTTCCATCACCTCTGTACCGTTTTTCTTTATAAGCACTGCAACCATCAACCCGAGAATCACAATTCCTAAAATCAGATTCACTATCCGAGTGACCATAAATGGTTCTCTTAACCTTCTGTCCATTAAGATACTCCGATTGTTGCAAGCATTACCGCTTTGATAGTATGCATACGATTTTCTGCTTCATCAAACACAATCGACTGGGCAGATTCAAATACATCATCGGTAACTTCCATTGCCTCTAAGCCAAATTTTTCATGAATTTCTTCTCCGATTCCTGTCTTCAAATCATGGAATGCCGGAAGACAATGCATGAATACAGACTGTTCTCCTGCATTCTTCATAATGTCTGCATTCACCTGATATGGAAGTAAATCCTTGATACGGGAAGCCCAGACTTCATCCGGCTCACCCATAGATACCCATACATCTGTGCTAATGACATGTGCATCCTTTGTTCCGGCCATCACGTCTTCTGTCAAAGTTACAGAACCACCACTTGCTTTGGCAAATTCTTCACATTCCTTCACTAATTTCTCATCCGGGAAATATTCCTTTGGTGCACATGCCACAAAATGCATACCCATCTTCGCACATGCTACCATCAATGAGTTACCTGTATTATAACGGGCATCTCCTAAATAAACAAGCTTTATTCCCTTTAAATATCCAAAATGCTCACGGATTGTCAGTAAATCTGCTAACATCTGTGTTGGGTGAGACTCGTTGGTAAGTCCATTCCATACAGGAACACCTGCATACTTTGCCAATTCCTCTACAATTTCCTGACCAAAACCACGATATTCAATACCATCATACATTCTGCCTAACACTCTGGCTGTATCTGCAATACTTTCTTTCTTGCCAATCTGGGATCCCTTTGGGTCTAAGTATGTAGCGCCCATGCCTAAATCATGAGCAGCCACTTCAAAAGAACAACGTGTTCTTGTACTTGTCTTTTCAAAAATCAGTGCAACATTTTTGCCACGAAGTGTATCGTGAAGAATACCATTTTTCTTCTTTTCTTTTAACTCTGCAGCCAAATCTAATAAATAGGTGATTTCTTCCTGTGTATAATCCTCTAATGTCAAAAAGTGACGTCCCTTTAAATTCATAATTCCTATTACCTTTCCACTTCTGTATCAGTTATAACTATTCGCTGTCTCCTGTCTTTACTACTTCTGCTAGGGCAGACAAGCTTCCTGCAAGCCCCTGAATTTCAGAAGGTACAATAATCTTTGTTGCCTTGCCATCTGCTGCCTTTTCAAATGCTTCTAAACTCTTTAACTGAATAACTGCACTGTCTGGTTTTGCATCTTTTAAGAATTTCAAACCATCCGCATATGCCTGCTGCACCCGTAAAATGGATTCTGCTTCACCTTCTGCTTCACGAATCATCGCTTCCTTCTTCGCTTCCGCTCTTAAGATAGCAGATTCCTTTGCAGCCTGAGCATCTAAAATTACAGATTCCTTCTTACCTTCGGAAATCAGGATAGTAGAACGCTTCTCACCTTCTGCGCGAAGAATTTCTGCACGGCTTTCACGCTCTGCTCTTGCCTGCTTCTCCATGGCTTCCTGAATCTCTGCCGGTGGCATAATGTTCTTAAGCTCTACACGATTTACCTTGATACCCCATGGGTCTGTTGCAATATCTAAAGAAGCACGCATCTTGACGTTAATATCTTCTCTTGATGTTAACGTTTCATCTAATTCAAGACCACCAATAATATTACGCAGGGTGGTTGCTGTTAAGTTCTCAATTGCCATGATTGGGTTCTCCACGCCGTATGTGTACAACTTTGGATCCGTAATCTGGAAAAATACAACGGTATCAATACGCATGTTTACGTTATCCTTTGTGATAACCGGCTGTGGTGGAAAATCCACTACCTGCTCTTTTAACGGAACACGTCTTGCAATACGGTCAAGAAATGGCACTTTGAAGTGAATACCTACATTCCATGTTGCCTGATATGCCCCTAAACGCTCCAGAATCACAGCGTTTGCCTGTGGAACAATCTTAATACAAGATGCTACTATAATTAAACCTAAAATCAAAATAAATATGATCCAATAAAATCCTCCTGGCATATTTTTGTCCTCCTGTTATTCATTTTCTACTATTAATTTTACACCTTCTACTGCACGGATAATTACCTTTGTGCCTTCCTCTAACACAAGATTATCATCCACAGTTCTTGCTGTCCATTCCATGCCTTTCAACATGACCTGACCTTCCCCATCCAGATTATGAATCCGTCTGGTCACAACAGCATATTCGCCGATAATGCTGTCAACATTTGTCTTCTCCCGGTTCTTGTTGAACTTTCTGGCAACGCTGGGCCTTACCAATATAAAAAGTGCCGCTGACACAACGACAAAAACAACAAGCTGACCTAGCAATGGCAAATTGACTAAGGATGTCAGAAATGCTACCAGAGCACCTCCGGCAAACCAGATTGTGCATAATCCTAATGTTGCAATCTCAATGATTATAAAAACAATCATCAAAATCAGCCACCATATACCATCCATCAGACTCACCTCCCACTCTCTAAAGAAGCATAGTGTCTATAAAATAGTGTACTGGACAGTTCACTATTTTATACACCATAAATCTTGATATACGACTTAATTTTACTATAATTCCAGTTAAAATACAAGAAAGAGTTCTGGCTGGGTTTTCTGACAGACAAAAAACCGTTATATCAGCAGTATAAAAGCTTTTTGCTCACTGCTGATATAACGGTTATTATTATCCAACTTTTTTTATTTACCAGAATACATGGTTACCAATTACAGTTCCCTTGCGTCCACATCTCTTATTGTTAAAGCTTTTTGCGTTACCAACATAGTTTGTACCGCTCATTGCTTCCTTAGCGGCTTTGATACATTCTTTGCTGACACCATTCTTTAACACCCTCTGCCACTTACCTGAGCTATATGGTCCAAACTGACCTCTCTGTGTTAAAACACCTTTGATTGTACTTGGATATCTGCTGCTCTTTACACGGTTAAGAATTACATTTCCTACAGCTACTTTTCCCTTAAAGGATTCTCCACCTGCTTCACACTGAATCATTGCTGCAATCATAGTAACTTCATCTGCTGATAAGTCTACTGCTGCAGACCGGCTGCTGTTCATAGCCGCTACTCTGGCTGCTTCTGCCTGTATTTCCTCCATTGTCTTTGCATAGCTGAATTTATAGGAGGCAGTTACATACTCCTTAGAAACAAAGCCTTCGCTCTGGCCAAACTGTACCATCATCCATTCCGGATTAGACACGTCATCAATTACCACCAGGCGGTCTCCTTTCGCAACTGCTCCTAAAATTCCTGCTTCTGTGGACGCATCCATGCGGACTCTTAAGATATCAGTTGTTACCTCTGCCTGATACAAATCCAAATCATTGGCAAAAGCCTCTGCTTCTGTTCCTGTCAAGATATATTGATTACTTACATATCCTTCTACTTTACCGGAAGAAATCTTTGTCCATTCTTCTCCCTGCTCTAAGATTTCACCAACGCAGCCTCTTCCTAACTGACCGATAACTTCAGCGCTGCTGTCAGCCTGTGATCTAATATTTAAAGATTCATCTACCTTTGCAATAACAAGATTATCCCAGACACCAGCTTCTTCAGAAGCTGATTCTTCATCCTGTACTGCATCCTGTGTATCTACGGTATTTTCTGCAACTATTTCCTGTGTATCTACAACTGCCACCTGTGTATCCACAGTATTTTCTACAGCCGCTTCCTGTACAGTAACTTCGCTACCGGATGCCAGAACACTCTCAACACCTACATCTACAGACTCTGTGTCCTTCAAACTTGTAGTAGCTGTTGACGTAACCAATGAAAGATTACTTATCTCCAGTGATGGCTCCTCTGTTACATTTGCAAATTTGCCATCCAGCATTTCATCTACTGTTACGTTAAATGCAATGTTATCTTTCTGTGCTGTCACCGCTTCATATTCTGCCAACATCTTTTCTGTGGTTTCATCTTCTACCGGCATTCCTGCAAATGCTGTGGTTACAGAAAAAGCTGTTACCATGCCGCCCGTAAGTATCACTTTTTTGAATCTTGTTTCCATAATTCCGTTTTGCATCTTCTTAAAGAAGACGCTTTTCCCTTTCTTATGATTGCAACTTTATTATATCCTGTTGCAATAGTATTACAATTGTTACAAAAATATTAACTTGCGTTTGCAAAGCATATCATAACAGAACGTAACAATTTTGTCAACCCTCTGTAACATTTGTAATATTTTTAGCTGTTTAAAATGCCAAAAAAAGCATATCTGCACCTTTCCCAATGTAAAAAAATGCACATATGCTTTTCCAGGTGGTAGCACCTACATTCACAGGCTACTACCTAAATATTAACTTTTCAGTAACTATTCAGTACCCCCATAGGTTACCATTGTCAATATGAATTCCATTCATATTGGCAAGCAAAAATCCAATCAAAGCTTGCTTCGATTTGTAAAACTCACCTCGATGATGGATTTTTGGCTACTCCCCCAACTTTTCTGTCAGGAGTTTCTACGCTGCCTTGCAGCTTCATACATAAGAATCGATGCTGCTACTGCTGCATTTAAGGATTCCACCTGACCACACATCGGGATAAACAGCCTTTTTTCAGCATTTTCCAACGCTCTATCCGACAACCCATTTCCTTCATTTCCAATGATAAAAGCCGTACCCTTACCGTAATCATAACTGTCATAAGATTCTGACTTTTCTAAGTGAGCAGCATATGTTGTAATATTTTTCTGCCGTAATTGTTGCAAAATTGTTTCAATATCCTCTAAATACAAGAATGGCACCCGGTAAATGGCACCCATTGTGGAGCGGACAACTTTAGGATTGTACATATCCACTGCATCCTTTGTGAGAAGAATTCCACTTACACCAGCACCTTCCCCCGTTCTTACAATAGTCCCAAGATTCCCCGGATCCTGCAGGTTTTCTAACACCAGTAACAAAGGAGCTTCTCCCCTGGTTATATCTTCTAATGTATAGTTAGGCTGCCTTACTACACAAAGGATTCCCTGTGGGGTAACAGTGTCCGACAATTGACTGAAAACTTTATCAGATACAATTTCATAGGAATGCATTTCCAGCAAAGGACTATGTATTTCCTTCTTTAAAAAGCTTTCTGACACATATATTTTTTCTAACAAGTCCTCTGGTGTTTCCTCTGCCATACGTGTTCCTTCTATTATAAAGAGACCACTTTCCCGTCTGGCCTTTGGCTTCTTTTTTAAATTTAAAATTTCTTTTATACGGTTATTTGATGTGCTTGTTATCATATCTTCTGCAACGCTCCATTCTCTCCCATAAGAACCAGTACTACATCTTTTTCAATTGGTTCTGACGGGTCAAAGGATACGTCTACAATATCCCCTCTTTTTATGGCAATCATGTTGACACCATATTTTTCCCGGATTGCCAACTCTAATAGATTCTTTCCAACCCATTCTTCCGGTACCGGCATTTCCACGATACTGATATCGTCAGATAATTCTACCAAATCCATAAAGTTTCCAGATATTAATCTTCTTGCAGTTCTTGCTCCCATCTCTTTTTCCGGGAAAATCACATCATCTGCACCTACTTTGCGAAGGACTTTCGCATGCATATCATTCTGTGCCTTGGCAATTACATTCTTTACACCAATTTCTTTTGCCAGGATAGTCGCCATAATAGAAGCTTCCAAATCACCCGAAACTGCTACAATCGCACCATCAAAGTTTCTTATTCCCAATCGTTCCAATGCGTCCTTATCTGTCACGTCAGCACGTACTGCATGAGTGACAACATTTCGTATTTCCTGTATTTTATCTTCATTGATATCCACTGCCAACACTTCGCAGCCTTCACTCTCTAAATGTTCTGCCACACTGATACCAAATTTACTCAATCCAAATATAACAAATTCCTTGCTTGACATACGCTTCCTCTCATTCTGCCGCTTCAGCGGCTTTTAACCAGAAGGATTTTGCACGCAGTGCATCTTTCTTCAACTTTGTTCATATCATGTATATAACATGATACCAGAAAACCTGCCGGAGAATTCCAGCAGGTTCGCATTTGTATTTCATAATTATGCTTTCTTACCTGTAAATATATTGTTATTACCAGGAAATTAAATGTCAATATAGTAGGCATAGTACATTGATATTTAAATGCCTTAGTAATAACTATTTCAACGATAATCGCCTACTCATATTGCAGATTATGATGTAGCTAAAATTCTACTGATTTCATACTGGTATTCATCTAAATCCTTATGCATAGCCAGTGCTTCATTAATTTCAAAATCACAAAATTCACCATGACGATAACCAACTACGCGCATTGTCTTACCCTGACATAATAAATCTACTGCATAGGCACCCATAGTAGAAGCATAGACTCTGTCTTTTGCTGTTGGGCTTCCGCCTCGCTGCATATGACCTAAAATAGTAGCACGTGTCTCAATTCCGGTTGCCTCTTCAATACGCTTTGCCATGGCATCCGATCCGCCGATGCCTTCTGCATTAATAATAATGTGATGCTTCTTACCTTTCTTACGTGCTTCAATAATGTTAGCAATTAACGTTTCTTCATCAAAGTTATCCTTCTCCGGAAGAAGAATATCCTCTGCACCGTTAGCAATACCACACCATAATGCAATATATCCTGCATTTCTACCCATAACTTCAATAACGCTGCAGCGCTCATGGGATGTGGAAGTATCTCTTACTTTATCAATTGCTTCCATAGCTGTATTCACCGCTGTATCGAAACCAATTGTATATTCTGTACATGCAATATCCAAATCAATGGTACCTGGTACTCCAATTGCATTGATTCCTAAATTCGCCAGCTTCTGCGCTCCCTGGAAAGAACCATCACCACCGATAACAACCAGTCCATCAATACCATGCTTTTTACAAATATCAGCAGCCTTCTGCTGGCCTTCCGGTGTACGCATCTCAGCACAACGGGCAGTATAAAGAATGGTACCGCCACGGGAAATAATGTTTCCAACGCTTCTTGCATCCATATCAATAATCTCCTCATTCAGGAGACCACTGTATCCTCTCATAATACCTTTTACTTTCTTGCCTTTTGCAAGTGCCGTCCGGACTACTGCACGAATGGCAGCATTCATTCCAGGGGCATCCCCACCACTTGTTAATACACCAATTGTTTGTACTTCTTTCGCCATTTATTTAACCTCCATCCAAATGTCCACATTACATCTTTATTTTATATCAATCAGAAAAGGTTTGCAATCCCCTTTTCCACCACTTTTACACGGTCTTCACCATACTTTTTCATTAACTCATAGAGAAGGGCATTGGTTATTTTGATATTCTGGTTTCTTCCAAATCGTTTCACAGCTTTCGGATTCTCCACATAAATCACCACAGAATCATTTCCCTCTGATTCCGCCATCAGCTTTAGTATGTCCGGCTCCTCTTTCAGATATGCTTCTTTACCTTCAAACTTTATCCATAATTCCCGTGGAAGTCTGTCAAACGGAATGATTTTCTCACAAATGAGGCGTCCATCCTTTTCCTCCTCCAGGCTCACCCGTCCTTTTATAAACAACTTGCTGTCTTCCACCAGAAAGCTGCTATATTTTTCGTAATCCCTAGGAAATACAATTACTTCCACAGTTCCTACCATATCTTCAATAGTAATAAATGCCATCATCTGGTCATTTCTTGTATGTTTAATAGTTTTGCTGTTCAGCAATCCACCTATCACAGCAGTAGAACCATCATGGAGTGCAATTTCACCGGTTTCTTCGTCCATCATAAAATCAGAGGTACGGCTGGTTGTCACTTTCTGCATCACATCCATATATCCCTCTAACGGATGACCGCTGACATAGATGCCAAGAACCTCTTTTTCATAAGATAACAAAGTCTCCTTGTCAAACTCCCCTACATTAGGCATTTTCACTTCAAAATCTTTCTTAATCTCCTCATCTACAATATCAAACAAAGAAAGTTGTCCAGCCATACTGTCTTTGTTCCGTTTGTTGGCATTGTCAAGAAGGGCAGGATATACCATAAGGAACTGCTTTCTGGTGCCTTCTAATGTGTCAAATGCCCCTGCTTTAATAAGATTTTCCAGAACTTTCTTATTGATACCGTCATGGTGGGACATTCGATCAATAAATTCCGGAAAGGATTGGTAAAGCCCTCCGGCACGTCTTTCTTCTATTATAGTGCGTACCACAGGACCACCTATATTTTTCAAAGCAGTTAGTCCAAAGCGGATCCCACCATCCTTAACAGAAAATACTGCCTCCCCTGCATTAATATCCGGTGGCAGAATACGAATCCCCATGTTACGGCACACCATAATGTACTCTGACACCTTTGATGGAAAATCAGTAACAGAAGTAATCAGTGCTGCCATAAATTCTACCGGATGGTAATATTTTAAATAGGCTGTCTGATAAGAGACCACTGCATAGGCGGCTGCATGGGATTTATTGAATGCATATTTTGCAAAATCTATCATTTCATCATAAATCTTGTTGGCTATCGCTTCACTGATTCCATTCTTTACACATCCCGGTACATTTTCTTCTTCATTTCCATAAACAAAGCTCTGGCGTTCCTTTTCCATGACGGAACTTTTCTTCTTTGACATGGCACGACGCAGCAAGTCACTTCGTCCTAATGTATAGCCGGCTAAGTCCCTAACTATCTGCATTACCTGTTCCTGATACACGATACAGCCATAGGTTGGTGCAAGAATCGGCTCTAGCTGAGGACAATCATACATAATGGTTCCTGCATCATTTTTTCCCTTGATATACTGGGGAATGAAATCCATTGGTCCCGGACGATACAGGGAAATTCCGGCAATAACATCCTCCAGACTTTTCGGTTTTAACTCTTTCATGAAGCTTTTCATTCCGGCACTTTCTAACTGGAATACACCTTCTGTTTTTCCTGTGCCAATATAATCTAACACAGCCTTGTCATTGTAATTAATGCGCTCCATATCTAAATGGACGCCTGTGGTACTTTCCACCAGCCTGACGGCATTCTGTATTACTGTCAGGGTACGAAGCCCTAAGAAGTCCATTTTGAGAAGCCCTAACTCCTCTAAGGTTGTCATGGTAAACTGGGTAGTTATGGTGCCGTCTGAGGCCCGGGACAAAGGCACATATTCTTCTACCGGAAGTTTACTGATTACTACGCCTGCGGCATGCATAGAGGTATGTCTTGGCAAGCCTTCTAAACGTTTTGACATGTCAATGAGCCTTTTTACCTGTTCATCTTCGTTGTACAACTTTCTAAGCTCCGGATTGGCTTTAATTGCTTTATCAATGGTTATGTTCAGCTCATTTGGTATCATTTTTGCAATATTGTCTACATAGGCATATGGCAGATCCATCACTCGCCCCACATCACGAATGACACCTTTTGCTGCCATGGTACCAAAGGTTACAATCTGTACCACTCTGTCCTTGCCGTATTTCTCCACTACATAATCGATGACCTCCTGTCTCCTCTCGAAACAGAAGTCAACGTCGATATCGGGCATGGATACACGTTCCGGATTTAAGAAACGCTCAAAGAGAAGACTGTATTTTAACGGATCGATATTGGTAATTCCGAGGCAGTAAGACACCAGACTTCCCGCTGCTGAACCACGGCCTGGTCCTACCATAATATCATGCTCTCTTGCAAAATTAATATAATCCCATACAATAAGGAAATAATCCACATATCCCATTTTTTGAATGATGCCAAGCTCATAATCTAACTTTTCTTTGATAACACCATCTCTGTCATCATAATGTCTTGCCAGACCTTCATAACACAATTCATTCAAATACTGCCAGGAAGTCTTTCCATCCGGCACATCATATTGCGGGAGCTTTGTCACACCAAATTCAATCTCCACATGACACCTGTCTGCAATTTTCCCTGTATTTTCCAAAGCCTGCTTCGCGTAGGGAAAAAGCTGCTCCATTTCTTCCGGAGATTTTACATAATACTGACCGCCTTCATAACGCATACGGTCTTCATCCTGTAATTTCTTTCCTGTCTGTAAACACAATAAAATATCGTGTGCTTCCACATCTTCCTTATAGGTGTAATGCACGTCATTAGTGGCAACTAACTCAATTCCCGTCTTTTTGCTCAAAAGTAACAGCTTCTGGTTCACCAATCGCTGTTCCGGAATACCATGATCCTGCAATTCCAGAAAGAAGTTGCCTTTTCCAAATATTTTTTCATAGCGGAGAGCTGCTGTTTCTGCCTCCTGCTCATCGCCTTTCATAATATTCCTCTGGACTTCACCGGCAAGACAGGCGCTCAGTGCGATGATACCTTCATGAAATTCTTCTAATACTTCTAAATCCACACGTGGCTTATAATAGAAACCTTCTGTAAATCCACGAGATACTATTTTAACCAGATTTTCATATCCTTTATTATTTTCTGCCAACAGCACCAGGTGATAATATCTATCCTCACCCTGGACATTTTCCCTGTCAAATCTGGAGTTAGGCGCTACATATACTTCACAGCCTAACACTGGATTGATGCCTGCTTCCCTTGCTGCACGATAAAAATCAATCACTCCATACATAACACCATGATCTGTAATTGCCGCTGCTGTCATGCCTAATTTTTTTACCTGCTCTACATATTCTTTTATCTTATTAGAACCATCCAACAGACTGTATTCTGTATGGACATGCAAATGAACAAAGCCCATGATTTCCCCCTGCTTTTTTACAACAAATTTAAATGCTTACACTAGAGCGTGTCCCCAAATTGCTTTCTGCAAGATGTACGTTCCACTTTATGGGGAAATTCTTTCCCTGTTACATCTAAACTTCACGCTACTTTATTATTTTTACATTATACGTAACTATTCAGTACCCTCATAGTCACGAGCCAAAATCCATGCAGAATCACCTACGGTGATGGATTTTGGCCTGCTGCCACTACGTTTTCATACGGACTGTGCAGTTCAGCACAGTCCTATTCTGAATAGTTACCATTATACCATCTCATTTGGGTAGTTTCAATAAACACATGATGGTAGAAATAATTCAGCGAATATTGTCGGATTAAAAGTTGTGAATTTGCGTTAGATGTGGTAAACTGTCCTAGAACGTGTTTTGCTTTGAATTGCAAAATACCATCCTATAGTCACAATTTTTTAGTTTTTATGCTGCCAAAGCAGCAGAATGGAGATTACTATGAGAAAAAAATATATGAATAAAGTGGCACCTGCCGTGCTTCTTCTTACAGCAGGTCTTCTTATTGGAAATGGCAATCTGTGCGTAACAGCTACGGAACTGCCAGCTCCTACACAAACACCAGCTGCAACTGCAACGCCAGCTCCTACACAAACACCAGCCGCAACTGCAACGCCGGCTCCTACGGAAACGCCAGCCGCAACTGCAACGCCGGCTCCTACGGAAACGCCAGCCGCAACTTCATCACCAGCTCCTACGGAAGCAATTACAGGTAGTGATTCGACTAACACTAAGCAACAGAAAATAACAAGCATTACACTACCAGAAAGTTCAAATGTAATAGCAGGTACCACTTTCCAATTACAGCCTACCGTTACGCAGACTGGCGCTACCGAACCATTTGTCACCTATAAAAGCAGTTCTTCTTCCATTGCCAAAGTGGATTCACAGGGCAACGTTACAGCTCTCAAAGCCGGCAAGGTGACAATCACGGCAACTGCCACAGATGGATTTGGTGCAAGTGCAAAGACTGTTTTGTATGTTTCACCACAGCAAATGGAAGCTCCTGTTGTTACTGCAAAATCTTCCGCACAATTGGCCGTGAAATGGAAGAAAGTAGAAGGTGCCAGCGGTTACTTCATTTACCAATATAATGTCAGAAATCAGACCTGGGATCTTGTGGTAACTACCAGTAAGGGCAGCACAGAAAGTTGTACAATAACTAAGCTGTCCCCAGCTACTACCTATGAATTCAAAGTTGCTGCCTACAAAAATATAGGCAGTGAAATATATGAGGGCGAGAAAAGTGATTCCACAGAATGTATGACACCACCGGCTAAAACACCTATTTCTTCTATTAGCTACGCAAAGGGAAAACTAACGGTAACGCCGAAGAAACCAAGCTACACTATCACAGGATATGAAATACGATATTCTAACACGAAAGCTTTTTCTTCCTATTATAAATATCGGTTTACCAAAAGTTCTTTATCATTTAAGCCACACCTGGCTTGTGGTAAATGGTATATGCAGGTACGTACCTACAAAACCTTTAATGGAAAAAGAGTGTATGGCAACTGGTCTAGTACGAAATCTTTTACAGTGAAATAGGAAGTTCTAGAAAAAGACACGGAAATTGCACAACTTAAAGCTATGCGGAATAAGCAATAAAATAGTCTATTAAAAACACTTCCGGTTGCAAAAAGCGTATAGGAATTTTCAACAGTTTTGTTAAAATTCCTATACGCCTTTTTTAGCGCCTTTTATCTGTAGTTCACAATACTATTATTTCTTCTCCAACCACATATATCTTCCTTTAAATTAGCATGCTCAAATGATATCCTATAGGTTCTTGTGTCATTATATAAAAATTTATAGGCTAAGAAAAGAGACCACACCACGTGTAGCCTCCTTTCGTATGAAAAATCTTATATAATATCTTTGATGATAAATTACTGTAACAGTGATAATACACCCTGGTTTGCCTGGTTTGCCTGAGCAAGCATTGCCTGTCCAGCCTGTGCAAGAATGTTGTTGTTAGAGTATTTAACCATCTCTGTAGCCATATCTGTATCACGAATCTGTGATTCAGCTGCTGTGGTGTTCTCAACTACGTTGTCTAAGTTGTTGATTGTATGCTCTAATCTGTTCTGAACAGCACCAAGAGCGGAACGCTGCTTAGAAATTTGCTGAATTGCATTAGCAATAACATCCACTGCATATGTAGCAGCTGTTCCTGTACAATCTGCCACATTAATTCCCTTAATGCCTAATCCAGCCGCTCCTACACTATCAATTGACAAACTAATCTTATTAGTTGTATCTGCATCAGCACCAACATGAAGATTAAAAGAAAGTGCTTCCTTTACTTCTACAGTGCCTTGAGTAATTCTAAATGAACCATCTCCAACATTTTTTACAGTTGCCTGCACATCTGCTCCAATAGAACTTGCAGCTGTTAATTCTTTTGCAATCATATCATATGCTGTATTTAATGAAATCTCAGATTTATCTGCTGGGTCTTCTGCGATTACCGTATATGTAGTTCCGTCTACGTCTACTGACTGACCATGCTGTAATTTTGTAACTAAATCATCAGCAGTAATAGTTGTACCATCTGTAGTTGTACCTAATTTATAGGTTACATTATCAATTTTTATAATAGTGTCACTAGCTGCACCTTTTATAGCAGCTTCTACAGTTGCTAATTTAGTTGGAGTATAGCCCGCTTTTACAATTGTAGTTCTTTTTCCAGTTGCAGCTGAAACAAATGTATCTCCTACATCTAATGTTGCAGTACCCTTATTACCTGTTTTAATTTCTGTTACCGTACCATCTGCTTTGATAATTTTATCGCCTTCAATTAAAGCAGTAGTACCATCTGCTCCTGCACCTTGTGCCATTGTTGCATCTGAATAATCACTTGTATTTGCTGATTCCGCAATTGTATAATCTTTTCCTGCTATTTTAATAGTGTCACCTACGGCTAATGGCTCTAACGTAAAAGTAGATTCTCCATCTTCTCCTACTGCCATTGTTCCAGCAAAACCCGCATCCTGCGCTGCTAATGTCTTTGTTTCAAAATCACCAGTACCCTTTAATAAATATGTTTCGTTAAATTTTGTTGTTTCAGCAACACGGTCAATTTCAGTCTGTAACTGTTCAATCTCATCCTGAATATAATTTCTATCATCTTCACTATTTGTTCCATTAGCTGCTTTAACTGCTAATTCGTTCATTCTCTGTAACATATCCTGAACTTCATTCAATGCACCTTCAGCTGTCTGCACTGCGCTGATACCGTCTTCTGCATTTAAGGAAGCCTGTGTAAGACCTCTGATCTGTTTTCTCATTTTTTCAGAGATGGAAAGTCCTGCTGCATCATCTGCTGCACGGTTAATCTTGTATCCAGAAGATAACTTTTCTGTTGATTTAGAAAGAGATCCCTGTGTAATTCCTAACATTCTGTTAGAGTTCATTGCCTGTAAATTGTGTTGTACTACCATAATTTTGTCCTCCTTTAACTACAATCCGGTCTGCCGGATTGCCTTCCCCAAATCCGTTTGGGTGCTTTTCCTTCTTATTAGTTATTTATAATAACCACAGGCCCCTAGGTTAGCCCGTGGCATATTATCGTAATTCCTTTCTGCCTGTTGCAGATGCTCCGGTGTCATACCGGAGATTCATGAAAACGATGTGCCTATGGCATCTCCTGTTTTCTCTTTTCGCTGGCAATGATTCTGCGAATGCGCTTCTTGGCGTCCTCGGATAATCCCGGTTCCTTGTAATAAGGATTAACGAAATCCGACTCCTCATTTCTACTTAATACTTTGTCACGCACCACATTGTATTCCCTCGGTGCATCCACCAGTACGCGCATATTGTTTGCAGAGCCGCCAGAAAAAATAATTCTGATATCTTCCCCAATTTGTATAAATTCTCCCGGTTTCATAGACAATTTCAACATATCTTAAATTCCTTTCTATTTTTCAACCAGACTACGGGTTTCCTTTTTCCGGCGCATCCTGATGCCAGATATCGAAATGTAACACTTTGTAATAAACTGTTACATTCATTTCACGGATTTTAGCAAGAATTTTGTGGGTATTTGTCAGATAATTGAAGTGAAACTATTAAGCGTTAAATTAAAGGAGGACATCATTATGAGCGCAACGAAACCAATTAAAAATCAGGAAAACATTCAGAAGTTAAAGGATTATTTTCTAGGAAAGGAACGATATCGGGATTATACGATGGTTACATTCGGTCTGAACACTGCTTTACGAATCAGCGATCTGTTGTCACTAACCTGGGGAGATGTGTATCACTTTGATAAAGAGTGTTTCTACACTTATATCTGTGTAAAAGAGCAAAAAACAGGAAAATCAAATCAGATTTATTTAAATGACTCTGTCTTACAGGCGTTATCTCTTCTGATGGTACATACCCCGGATGTTACGAAATCATCTTATATTTTTCCAAGTAGAAAAGGCAATAAGCCTATCAGCCGGGTGCAGGCATACCGTATTATTCACAATGCTGGCGATGCTCTTGGCTTTGAGACAAAGGTAAGCTGCCATTCTCTGCGAAAAACCTTCGGTTACCAGGCATGGAAGCAAGGTGCTGAGCCTGCACTGCTTATGAATATTTACAATCATTCTTCCTATTTTATTACCCAACGATATCTCTGTATTGACCAGGATGACAGAGATTTGTTGTATCAAAAAATTAATTTATAAATGGAGTAAAGGTGATAAATACCCTTTTTAAGCTGATGTTGGCTATGTTTACTTTGAAAAAACAAAAAAGAAAAAAATTTTTTTAAAAAAGGTATAAAGTTTTGAAGTGACCATCCGATATATATAATATCAATGGAACATGTTGATGCGAATGTAACAGTTTATTACAAAGTGTTACATTCGCATTTTTTGTATATCCAAAATTCGACAAGCTCCCATATATCACAAGATACATATCTGGTAATTTAAACCAGCCTTCATAAGTGACCAATGTCACTATGAATTACATTCATAGTGACATATCTGCCATCTTTACTTTATGCTTTCTCTAACATCTCAGAACAAACCGTTGCAATCGCGCTCTAGGAAATTTCGAGCATTACATCCTATCAGACTATAGTAAACCGTTGTGATTCCCTAGCATATAATAAAAGCTCCGGAAAGAGCCTTCCAGAGCCTTTTTTTCCGCTTTCGCGGCTTTTATAAATAGAAGCAATCGATAAAATATTTTAACAGGAAGGTGTTCTGACTACTCTTGTGAAAAAAATCGATTGCGAATTGTCATGTACGTGTTTTTCTCACCTTCCTGCTATATTTTATGCTGTTGTTCAGAATATGTTACTGTGTAACTATTCCGGACAGAACTGTGCTGAACTGAATAGACGCATTACTGCAAATATTCTTCCGGATTGATTGCATTTCCATCTTTTCGTAATTCAAAGTATAAATGTGTTCCCTCAAGGGTATAGTATCTGGTTGGTGCTGATAACGTACCAATGATTGCTCCTTCTTCTACAGTTTGTCCGGTAGATACAGAAGCTGATGCTAACTGACCATATACCGCCCGGTAGCCATCGCCTAAATCCATCTCCACAGTAAGTCCTGTCTCATCTGTTTCATGGACCTCTACTACCTTTCCTGCTGCGGCAGCTACAATGGAATCACCTTCGCTTCCGCTAATCAGCATGGCCGGGTTGTATTTATACTGGTCTAATGTTTCAAAATACAGCATGGAATCCATATGATATGGCTTCACAACTTCACCCTCGATTGGCCATTTCATAATAGTATTTTCATCAAAGGATATATTTTCCACCGTATTATTGACTGCATTACCGGATACACTCTGTGCATCTCCTGGTGCAGTTCCTGACACTTCTTCATAATTCTGATCATCATTTTGAACGGAATTGCCACTAACTGCTTCCATCTCTGCCTCATCAATTTGCTTTACTTCATCTGTTGCATCCATCACATTATCAAGACCGAACATCTCATCTTCAGTGGCTGTGGTATCTTCTTCCACAGCTTCCGGAGCAACCTCTGCTAATTGAGAGCCGCCTCCTGCTACGTTGTTCAAATCCACATAATTATCATTTTTCTTCTGCTGAATATCGTAATAATTTGCTACAATTAATACGGCGGCTGCTACAAAACACAAAAGCAGTGCACCTAAAAATGCTTTGTCTTTAAATAAGGATACTTTTTCTTTCATTTACCATTCCTCCTGTTTTACTATCTTTCACTTATAGTTTTAACAGGATTTTGTTCTTTATACAGAATGAAGCTCAATATTTGAAAAATAATACTTTAATATTTCTTCATAGCTTTTTCCTTCTGCGGCCATCCTGTTGGCACCGTATTGGCTAAGCCCATATCCGTGACCTTCTCCTTTTATGGTGAATACAACGCCTACTTCATTTTCTAACATTGTAAAATTTGCAGAGTTTAGCTGGCATTTCTTTCGAAATTCCTCTCCTGTCATTTCTTTATTATTTACGGAAATTTTATCCACATATCCGACTTCGTCTGAATGAACTATCCACAAGCTGCCTTTTGTGATATGTGTACTAAGTGCATTTGTCAATTCTTCATAGCTAAGCTTTTTGGTATGAAGATAGGCTTTCGATTCAATATCCATTCGGGAGGCTGCTGATTGAAGATAACCATACACCTCACCCAGTGTCGTTTCCCCAGGTCTTGTAGCACCTGCACTAAGTCTGTGATACACCGGTTCTATGTATGCGTCCTGATAGGTAGCGGTAACACCTTTTATTTCCTCGTAATACAAGGTTAAATTTTCATAATATTCCATTGCCTGTTCCCTGCCCCAGATATTCTCAGCTTCTTCCATGGAAATGTAATCTGTATCCTCCATGCACTCAGACACAGACATACCCTCCCCTTTCCTTTTATAATAGGAAGTCTGGACTAACACCATTTGGGCTTTTAGTGCTTCTTTTTCATAAGTAACTGGCATCTGACCCATGGTTGTTCCTACTATATATAATGTTTCCCTATCCACTCGTTCTATGGGAAGCACTTGTATGTCTCTGTGGAACAAGGTGGTGATTAGATAGGGGATGAAGAATAATGACAGTGCAAGTATGATTTTTTTATACATGGCTTATCCAGCTTATAGTTCTTTTCCATTACTATATGCGTGGTTTTGATTTTTATGTGTAAAGCTGATAAAAATTTATATACTCTGCTATTGTACCTGCGACTCACAATTTTTGCAGACACAAAATGCTCCTCTCTAAATAACAAGTTTTATTATTTCACCTGTCTACTTAGAAAGGAGCATATCATCATCTTTAATCAATTATGGCAACAGCTACTTATTTATAATTTTATAAGGCATTA
This sequence comes from Lachnospiraceae bacterium, assembly GCA_045122835.1. Lineage (GTDB taxonomy): Bacteria > Bacillota > Clostridia > Lachnospirales > Lachnospiraceae > JBGVMW01. Next base: position 10,510 of record JBGVIB010000170.1, on the reverse strand, counting down.
TCTAGTATATTTCGGTTAAAATTTTCCAATTTTTCAAGCACATTCAAATATAGTTCTTCATAATTATCTTTCATATTACCTATTTGCGATGTCAACGAAGCTTTATGCACTGTGGTTTGTTTGTGAGTTCTAACATACGAAGTCTTGTTAAGATTCAGCAACGGAAATTTTGCCGGATCGACTTCAATATCATAATCTATATCCAGATTTTCTTTCTTACTTACTGTCGATATTGGAAGAACCGTATAATCGTTATTTCTCATTTCACCAATAATCAAAACAGGTCTTTTCTTGTAAGAATTCGCTTTCTTAGCACTATCATAATATGGAATAACTGATGAATAAATCTTTCCAATCATGATAGTTCCTCCGCATCATCAAACTCATCATAATACATATCCCATACATGGTCATATGGTCGCACCTTTTTTGCATCTTCGCGAATATCTTCAAGTTTCAATTTCTTATTACCATTTTCTCCATCCATTAACCCTGTTCTTGAATTTTTCCACGATTTTTCTTTATGAGACAATTCGCTTAACTTCCATGAAGCCAATGAACCGTATTCTAAAATAATATTATTTATAATATATTTACACTCGTCTGAAACATCACCATCATAATCTAAAATTCCGTCTTGAGTAATTGAATTACGAATTTCTTTACACACCGGACCATACTTCCATCCTTCAAACTCGCCTTCAAATAAAGGTTCATTTGTAATTGCCAGTGACTCTCTCTGTGCAAAGTAAAGTAATTTGTGAAGCTTCATTTCATCAATCACTTCACCAGTAACTTTTTTATATTCTGAAAAAACATACTGTGCAACATTAATAATCTTTTCCATTCAATCACTTCCTCTTTCATCTATTCTCATACACATTATATCATACAACTCATAATTATGGAATGCAATTTTATCATATACACACAAGCAAAGCAATTGTTTTTAAATATTTTCCTAAGAAATTCAGGCTGGTTGACGCCACTGTTCTTGCTGCATGGGGTATTCTTTTTCGTTGTCATAAATGGTTATAGGAATGATATGAAGAAAGGGAGTCCGCAAGTGAACTCCCTTTCTTCATATCATTCCTCAATTAACTTTCCATCTGTCTTCCAAGGAAACCTGCTGCGGATGCTGCTAACTTATGCTCCACATCACTCATTTTTGCCTTGCTGTCTTTTGACAGCAATATGACACTGCCGATGGCATCTCCCTCACAGATAATCGGGAAAATTACTTCTCCTGTAATCTCGTCAAAATTATCATCTACTATTTTTATAAAAGAACGGTCATTTTTGCTTGCAATGATGGTTTCCCTTTCCTGAATGGCTGCTTCTAACTGCTTGCTGATGCTTTTTCCTATCATGTTTTTCTTACCACCGGAAACGGCAATAATCTGGTCTCTGTCTGTAATGCAGACCATATGACCACTTGTCTGTGCTAAGGATTCCGCATACTGCTTTGCAAATTCTCCTAGTTCACCGATTGGGGAATATTTTTTTAGGATGATTTCGCCCTCTCTGTCAGTGAAGATTTCTAATGGATCTCCTTCGCGGATTCGCAATGTTCTTCTGATTTCTTTTGGTACAACTACTCTCCCTAAATCGTCTATTCTTCGCACTATTCCTGTTGCTTTCATTTTCCTTCTATTTCCTCCATTTCCATAATGTTCTTTCTTACAAGGATTTGGTGTCTCGCCAGCCATTTCAATTCGATGTGCATGGCTCATGCTTAAGTTCAAATCTTTGGATATGGGGTTAGTATGTGGAAAATCCTTGGAATTATACCGAAATATTTGCGAGGCTCATCCTCTGTAATGTCATCGAAATTCATAATTCATCACCTCAGGAATAGTGTGTAGGATATGAACTATTCTATACCAGGGAATGAACTTTTGATACTTTGGAAATCGCTTTTTAATAAGCAATCCTAAAATAATCCAAATACGTTTTATATTTGTCTTGTGCTGTCAGACAGGTATCTGTCAGATAACCTTTTTCATTGTTCCATTCTTTTAATCCACGGTAATAGAACATTTTCAGATTATCCTCGATGATGAACGGAACAATATTATATTTCAGGCATTCTTTGAACATAATCAATCTGCCCACACGACCGTTACCGTCTTGGAACGGATGGATTCGCTCAAACTTCACATGGAAATCAAGAATATCTTCAAAAGTCTTTTCTTCTTTTCCATTATACTCTGTCAGCAGCGCTTTCATCTTATCAACAACTTCTTCCGGAAGCGCAGTATCAATACCACCGACTTCATTCGGCATCTTTTTATAGTCGCCTACAGCAAACCAATCTTTTCTGGAATCACTGGTGCCATTCTTCAGTATCATATGAAGCTCCTTAATGAATTTTTCTGTCAGCGTTGCTCTTGCATTGTCAATAATCGTATCAATACAACGGAAGTGATTCGCTGTTTCAATCACATCATCCACATTCAGCACTTCTTTTTCTACACCGATGGTGTTGGTTTCAAAAATATATCTGGTCTGATCATGGGTCAGACGGCTACCTTCGATATGATTGGAGTTGTATGTTAAATCAATCTGTGTCTTATGATAAATACCACCGAAATATTTACTTGCCTTCTGTTCCTGCAAAATATCCAACAATGTAATCGGCTGTTCTTTCTTCTTGTTAGAACGCTCTGGTTTTTCCGCATTTTCAGGAATATTCCAAGTCTTTCCAGTAAGAAATGCACCGTTTACTCGTCCCTGAGCACAGTAATTTCTAACACTTCGTTCCGAAACATCCCATTTTTTCGCTATTTCAGTAACTGAAAGGTATCGCATCTGCTCTCCTCCATCTCTATCCTCAATTATAACAATCTCTTTTTACCAAAGGCTTATCTTTGATAAGATAATTCTTTATTGCTTAACATTGTGTAAATTGCGTATTTAAATTGTACAATTACCTACTATATATGTCAATCATATTTCCATTCAAACGCACCTCTGCACCCGAAAAATAGACATTTTTCATCTTATCTCTTGACTTTACTTAGGTAGATTGCTAGTATAATGGCGTACCAATTATTTATTATGAAAGGGATGTAACTATGAAGGTACTGAATAGTTACGAAGGAAATTGAACTATGAAAAAAATATTTGCAATTATGATGACACTGCTTATGGCATTGTCCGTAGCCGGCTGCGGCAGTTCTGCTACTTCAAAGGATACTGCATCTAATGAAAGTGATTTAGCCTATGTCAAAGACAAAGGAACTTTAGTGGTAGGCATTACTGATTTTGAGCCAATGGATTACAAAGACGAAAACGGTGAATGGGTTGGTTTTGATGCTGATATGGCAAAAGCTTTCGCAGAAAGTCTTGGAGTAGAAGTTGAATTTGTTGAAATCGACTGGGATAACAAGATTCTTGAGCTTGATGGAAAGACCATTGATTGCGTATGGAATGGTATGACACTGACAGAGGAAGTGACAAGTTCCATGGAATGTTCTAACGCTTACTGCAACAATGCACAGATTGTCGTTCTTCCAAAAGACAAAGCTGACCAGTATCAAAGCGTTGACAGCCTTTCTGATTTATCTTTCGCAGTAGAAGCAGGAAGTGCTGGAGAAGAACAGGTAGAGGCCCTTGGACTTAACTACACTGCTGTAAAGGCACAGGCAGATGCTGTTATGGAAGTTGCTGCCGGAACTTCTGATGCTGCTGTCATTGATTCTTTGATGGCTGCTTCTATGGTAGGAGACGGAACCAGCTATTCAGATTTAACATACACCGTTGGGTTGAACAGTGAGAAATATGGCGTTGGATTCCGTAAAGGTTCCGACCTTGCTGCTGAACTGAATGAATTCTTTACTGCAAGCTATGCAGACGGAAGTATGCAGAAATGTGCAGAAACCTACGGTGTACAAGCTGCACTGATTGAGCAGTAAATTTTGTGAGACTTTAACTATCTGCAAAAGTATATGTGAATTTGCACTTTGTGAGCAAGCTGCCACATGCAAATTTACATATACTTTTTGAATGTTATGAACTATTTAGTATAGAAACAAGGTACTGAGTAGTTACAAAACTCCCATGCCGTCATGTTCAGCATTACCATAAATCTATTCAACATGGGAGTTTTGTAAATTATATGCACACATACAAAATCAGCATGATGTATGTACGGATTGCTCAGCGAGTGAGCAATCCTGTTTGAAATTAGTTGAATAGATAGAAAGAAGAAAGCAGGAACAACATATGGAACAATTTTTAGAACAACTTCCCATTGTCATAGAAGCCTTAAACACTGGCTTTTTGCAGACATTAAAACTTTTCTTTGTTACACTGATAGGTGCGTTTCCACTTGGACTGATTATTGCCTTTGGCTCTATGTCTAAGTTTAAGCCACTTAGCTATTTTACAAAAATTATTGTCTGGATTGTGAGAGGTACCCCTCTTATGATTCAGTTGTTGATTATTTATTATTTCCCTGGTCTGGTGTTACATAATCCTATCTGGGGCGGCGGTGAAACCGGACGTTTCATGGCAGCATCCGTATCCTTTATTTTAAACTACGCCTGCTATTTCTCCGAAATTTACCGTGGTGGGATTCAGGGTGTGCCAGTTGGACAGGAAGAAGCTGGTCTTGTACTTGGTATGACAAAAAGACAAATCTTCTTCAAGGTCACACTTCTTCAGATGATTAAACGCATTGTGCCACCAATGTCCAACGAAATTATTACATTAGTAAAAGATACTTCCCTTGCACGCATCATTGCGCTACAGGAAATTATCTGGGCTGGACAGGCATTTATGAAGGGCTCCCAGGGTATTTCCGGTGCCATCTGGCCACTGTTTTTTACAGCCATTTACTATCTTGTCTTTAATGGTATTCTCACAGTCCTTCTTGGACGGTTAGAGAAAAAATTAGATTACTTTAAATAAAGGAGGAACTGCACTTATGTCAATTTTAGAAGTTGAACACATTCAAAAATCATTTGATGGAACGGAAATATTAAAGGACATCAGCTTCTCTTTAGAGAAAGGACAGGTTGTGTCTATTATCGGTTCCTCCGGAAGTGGAAAAACAACACTTCTTAGGTGCTTAAATTTCTTAGAGCGTCCAACTGGTGGTATCATCCGTGTTAATGGAGAAACCTTATTTGATGCCGAGAATCCTGCCACTCAGAAAGAATCTGAAATCCGCAAAAAGCGTCTTCACTTTGGTCTGGTGTTCCAGTCTTTTAATCTGTTTCCACAGTATACTGCACTGGAAAATGTTATGTTAGCAAAACAATTGTTAGCAAAAGAACAGCCGGATTATAAAGCAAGAAAAAAAGAAATTAATGCGGAAATTGAGGCACAGGCAGAGACTTTGTTAAAGCAGATGGGACTTTCAGAGCGAATGACTAATTACCCGCACCAGCTGTCAGGCGGACAGTGTCAGCGTGTGGCAATTGCCCGTGCTCTTGCACTGCAGCCGGATATTCTTTGCTTTGACGAACCAACCTCTGCGTTGGACCCGGAACTTACCGGTGAGGTTCTTAAAGTTATGAAAGAATTGGCAGAGCAGAATACCACTATGGTGATTGTCACTCATGAAATGGCATTCGCCAGAGATGTGGCAAATCATGTGATTTTCATGGATGATGGGCGAATTTTAGAACAAGGAAATCCGTTAGATGTATTTGAAAATCCGAAGGAAGAACGCACTAGACAGTTTTTGTCTCGATTTACGCAAGGGTAAAACGCAGAGAGATTATGACCAGAGTAGAATTAGTGGAAACATATTCCACCAGCTTATTATAGGAGGTTGTCACCGCCTATCCTGTGTACTGACAGGATAGGCATTTTTTATTATCTATTACCCACCACACGATTTACTTTTTCAGACATTACAAACAGTAACACAACAAAAACCAACAGATAAAATGGATAAATTGCAATATTGACATTTTCTGCCAGAAATCCGAATACAGGCGGCATAAAAGTGCTGCCCACATAGGCACTTGCCATTTGTATGCCAATGATTGCATGGGAATTTTCCTTTCCAAAATTATTCGGAGTGGCATGAATAATACAAGGATATACCGGTGCTGCACCGATACCTGCAATCATAAGTCCCACAAGTGGGATTATAGTTATATTTACAGGAATCATAACCAGCACCACCCCCAGAAACATAGTTGCCACGCCCATTCTTATCATATTTTTATCCCCAAATTTATCTGCAATAAAACCACATAAGAAACGTCCAAAGGTAATTCCAAGATAAAAAAGTGATGCAAAATTTGCAGCTGTCTGGCTATTCATACCCAGATTTTCCACCAGATATGTACCTACCCAAAGACCGGCAGTTGATTCAAATGCACAATAAGAAAAAAATGATATTAACACAAATATAACACCTTTAATTTTTAAAGCATCTTTCAAACCGATTGGTGATTCATAATCTTCACTGTCTGGTATAGTATTGTTGCACTTTTTCCAAAGTGGTAATGACAAAAACAAAAGCACAGTAAGAATAATCTGTATCATAGATACCACACTATATCCATTTCTCCAACCATGCCCTGCACCAATGGCATATCCCATAATATATGGACTTATTGAGGCTCCCACACCCCAAAAGCAATGCAACCAACTCATCTGTCTGGAATTGTAGTGCAGTGCCACGTAATTATTCAGTGCCGCATCTACTGCACCTGCACCTAAACCATACGGTATGGCAAACAGACACAGCATGAAAAAGGAACCAGATATGGAAAATCCAAATAATGCACTGGCTGTAAGAAAAACGCTGATTGCTGTTACTAGTCCTGCACCTAATTTTCTTGTAACTTTATCTGAAAATAAACTGGAAACAATAGTGCCTGCTGAAATAATCATTGATATAATTCCTGCATAGGACAGAGGCGCGTTCAGCTCTTTATACATAACAGGCCAGGCAGAACCTAACAAAGAATCCGGCAATCCTAAACTGATAAATGCAATGTAAATGATTGCTAATAAAAGTGAAACCATATGATGTTACTCCTTCACATATTAAGATGTTTGTAACTATTCAGTACCCTCATAGGTTACCAATGTTATTATGAATTGCATTCATAATAACAGGCAAAAATCCAATCGAAGCTTGCTTCGATTTGCAGAACTCACCTACGGTGATGGATTTTGGCCTGCTGCCACTACGTTTTCATACGGACTGTGCAGTTCAGCACAATACAAGCTTGTATTGTCCTGGTTCTGAATAGTTACAGATATTTTCTTTGTCATTATATTACTAACGCCGTTAAATATCAATGTATTATGCTTGTCTTAATTATTATCTGCTGTGTTGTTGCCAATCGATGTAGGGGCAAATGGACTCAAATGGAGTAAATGAAATCACTCCTTCCTAGAAGGGCTTGAAAATACCCCCACTGAACCACACAGAATATTTTTCTAAGTGTGCAAATCATAACCATACAGAACCAGGACAATACATAATTGTATTGTCCTAGTTCTGAATGGTTACATAACTTCTATGATTACCCCCATATGTACATCATATATTCAGGCACTCATCTGCACCTGCTCTGCATCTGACAACACCAGAATCTCCTCAATGGAAACTTGAAACACAGCAGATAATCCTACCAGATTATCAATAGTAGGCATTGCCGTTCCATGCTGCCACTTGTAGATTGCCTGGGGTGTTGCAAAACCAAAGATGTCTTGTAACTCTTTTACAGACAATCCAGCCTGCTGTCTTAAGTTCATAATATTTTGTCCTGTTTTTACCATATCAATGGTAGGCATTTGTAACATTTGATTTTCCTCCAGTTCCAGCATCTGACCAGTATTTAGGGTGATTCATACTGGTACAACGAACAATAAATAACTACCATATTTGCTGTACTGTACCATTGATATCTGGTACAGTACACCAGAACCGGATTCCTGCAATATGTTTGAAAATCGGTTTCTAGTAATTTTTCAAACACGCTCTAGTCAGATGCCTTAAAATTATAAATTGGTTTCATTACATCAATGACATCTACAGACTCCTTGATAACATCAATAATGTCTGACAAAGATTTGTATGCCATTGGTGCCTCGTCTAAAGTTGCTTCATTAACAGAAGTTGTGTAAACTCCCTCCATCATATTCTTGTAAGATTCCATGCTCAGCGTATTCTTTGCCTTGGTTCTTGACATGACACGTCCAGCTCCGTGTGGTGCCGAATAATTCCAGTCCGGATTTCCTTTTCCCACGGCAAGCACACTTCCATCCTTCATATTAATTGGAATCAGCACTTTTTCTCCCTTATGGGCTGCGATTGCGCCCTTTCTCAAAATCATTTCCTCTGTATCAATATAATTATGAATGGTATGGAAGGCTTCACCTCCGGTTATGCCGGTTCGTGCAAGCAATACCTCTGCAATTTTTTCACGATTGCGTCTTGCAAATCGCTGACAAATTTCCACATCATGGAGATAATCCTCAAAGTAGCTGCCGTACAAATAGCATAAATCCTCCGGCATAGTTGCCTCTCTTCTCTCCCATGAAATTGCCTTTAATGCATCCTGTATTTCTTTTCTTCGTCCCTGCTCCTTAAAGGTTCTGATGATTTCATCCCTCTGTATAAAATAAGTTTCCTTGCCTTTATTTAAGTCTATAGCTAACTGCTGGTAAATTTCTGCTACCTGTTTGCCAAGGTTTCTACTGCCTGTATGAATGACAAGATATTTTGTACCATCTGCTGCTTCGTCTACCTCAATAAAATGATTGCCGCCGCCTAATGTTCCAAGGCTTCGCTCTAACCATTTTGTATTTTTCAAGCTTCTATAGCAACGAAGTTCCTGCAAATCAAACGGCTCCTGTTTTCCATTCCAGATATGTCTGCCGGATGGCACAAAATGGGCTGCCTCATCTAATTTTGAAAAATCAATATCAATTTTTCCAAGATTTATGGTGTACATTCCACAACCGATGTCCACACCTACAATGTTTGGTACGGCTTTATCGGTAATGGTCATGGTGGTTCCAATGGTGCATCCTTTTCCTGCATGTACATCTGGCATAATTCTTATTTGGCTGCCTTCCGTAAATGGATAATTGCACATTCTTTTGATCTGCTCTATGGCTTCCTCCTCTACTACTTTTGCGTAGCAGATGGCCGTGTTTACTTCTCCTTTAATTTCAAACATTTTATACTTCCTTTCTGCAAATATGCGTTTTTAGAGACACAAAATTCATTTCTTAGTATACAAAAAAACCGCCTACCCCATACAAGATAAGCGGTTCCTGATTGCAATGTAATGATGCCTGGTGAGCAACACCTGTTTCTATCATACACAGTTTCTTCGCCTTATTCTTACCTTATATGAACACATGAAAGCTAAGCTCTGCGCTATATCTTTGAGCAGTGCTTCATTGTAACGTTCACTATTCTGGTTGTATGCGAATAAAACTGTTTTCATGATTGCTTTTCCTTTCTGGACATCTTGTTTATTGTGCATTTCATAGTATTTGTTTTCTGTATGATGCACTTGTCCGCTTTTTATCTCTTTCTATATCGTACTTTAGCATAAAAAACTTTAGGTGTCATTATACTTGTGGTATAAAAGGTACTTTTTCACATCATTTTTTATGTATTTCTAGGCATTTTCAAGGGCAAAAATGATTTTTTCACCGCTCATTCAACAGTGCTGCTCAAATACGAGCAATAGCTAAAGAATTAGATATTAATGTCCAAGTTCTTCTTGATGTACAAGAAGAATATTTTCGTTTGTATTCATGGTAGCTGTAAGGGTGGTTATTATTAAGGCATAAAAGTACTCCCATGGGCAGATGCAATCTGCTCGTGGGAGGGTGACGCAAAGGCGGTACAAACTGTAAGTTTCAAGTGTTCAATAAATTGGAATTTGTCAATTCTTTCAGATTATTTTCTTAAAACAGATAATGCGGTTTGCTTCATCAAAACCCATCGCAATATGGAATTTCAAACTCCCAATATTATCCAATTCACAATCGCTTGCAAACTCTGTACACCCCATATCTTTTGCCCACTTTTCACAAGCCAAAAGCATTTCTTTTGCATAACCGTTATTGCGGTAATCTTCTTTAACGAAAATACCTTCCAAATAACCTACAGGAGAACTTTCCGTGCCTTCAACATAATCAGTTCGTAGCCCACATTGCGCGAATCCCACGGATATATTATTTACAAACTTAATAAAGAATGCCGCTTGTTCGTCATCAAGTGTTTCACCAAACTCTGTTTCTAATTCATCAATAGTATGACTATCCCACATTTGAATAGCCATTTCTGCTAAAACACGACTATCGCCATTTGTTGCTTTTCTAATCATTGGAACACCTCCTCAAATTCATCTCTCTGTTAAACGCACCGATATACTGAAATTTATCTTCCTGCCAATGATTTTCCAACAACATAAACTCCAACCAGCATTTCTGCAATTGACAATCCCAATAGTAAGCCTGAAATAAAATCTTTAAAATTCGAACCCCCAAATGCATATGAAAGAGCCTGTAA
>JBGVIB010000169.1:0-2195 GCA_045122835.1 Lachnospiraceae bacterium | reverse complement strand
TTTTCTTTAGTGTTTTTCTGTCTTCCGTCTGCCAATAGACATAATCTTTCCATCCGTTATCTGTAAATACTTTATTCATCAGTATCCACCTCTATAAGAGTATGTGTTGAAATCTTTCCTGCTTCTAACTGTGATTTTGACTCCATTAGCCAATCATAATTGGCTTTATTCCCCATTACATGAATATTTTCCATCAGATTGTTATAAGATTCTTCTGATAGCATAACCACATTTTTATTGTCTTTCCTAGTAACAATCATAGTTTCATAATCGTCTGTAACTTTATCCATATATGTTTTCATATTGTCACGAAGATTTGTATAGTTTACAGCTAACATAATAAACACCTCCTTGATTATCTGTACAGTTTTCTGTACTTTAATTATAGTGTACAGTTTTCTGTACGTCAAGTACCTATATTATTATATGGAAAATACTTATCCTAGATTATTCACGGCACAGCCGTAAAAGTGGCTGAAAGCCGCATAGTTACTGTATTTTAATTGAATATTGCTTTTCACTTATCAAGTGAATGAAAAAAGAGCATCCAAATGTGGTATAATTAAGGTGTTCAAGACTTAATAAAAACCAACAAAGGAGCCCTTTATGAGTATTGTAAACACCTTATCATTAGAAAGCAATAGACAAATTAAAATAAATTTTGATGGAGGAGATTTATCCTCCGATGCAGGCTTACTTCTCATCAAAGAATTCGTAAGCAAACTTGGTATTGATAAGCTTTTAGGCAAAGCTTTCAAGACCAATGATTCTGCATTATTCAGATATCACACTGATCAGGAAAACCTGCTCCAGATGATATATATGATTATTGCCGGTTATTTCGAAGATGACGTTTCCGATGAACTGACAAACGATCCTGTATTCAAGTCTGTACTTGAAAAGGATGCCCTTGCATCACAGCCTACGGTATCAAGATTCTTTAACCGTATGGATGAAGATACCTTAAACCAGTTCCTTATGATTGGAAGAATACTTAGAAAGAAAATCTACAGTATTCAGTTGCCACAGGCTGTTATTCTGGATCTTGATTCCACTCTCCTTGATGCATACGGTAAACAGGAAGGCAGAGCTTTTAACTTCCATTATCAGAGTAATGGCTACCATCCGCTTGTCTGTTATGATGGAATGACGGGGGATCTGATCAAAATCCAGCTTCGTGATGGAACACAGTATTCCTGCACAGGAGTAGTTGACTTCCTGCAGCCAATACTTGATGAATACCTGAATGATTATCCAACAATCCGTATTCTGCTTCGTGGTGACAGCGGTTTCGCCACACCTGATCTTTATAAGCAGTGTGAGGAAAATGGCACAAGCTATGTAATCCGGCTGAAAGAGAATGGCATTCTCCGCGAAAAAGCTTCCTATCTTGTGGATAAGCTTGATGAGATTACCAAAAATAATAAAGTCGATTATGCAGTAGCCTATGGCGAATTCATGTACAAAGCAGGTCCATGGCCTTATGAAAGACGCGTGGTATGCAAAGTTGAAAAGCCGGAAAACCAGATGGTTTACATGTACACATTTGTTGTCACAAACATGGATTCCTCACCAGAGTATCTCATCAAATTTTACTGCAAAAGAGGACTGATGGAAAACTTCATCAAAGAAAGCAAATCCGGTTTTGATTTTGCTTCCGTAAGCAGTCATACCAGAATGGTAAATGCCAACAGGCTTCAGGTACACGCTCTTGCGTATAACATATTTAATTGGTTTAGACGATTGGCGTTATCAGCAGACATGCGAAAACAACGCATTGATACCGTCCGTTTAAAACTGCTGAAGATTGCTGCAAAAGTAATTCGTTCAGCAAGATATATCACATTCAAGCTGTGTAGCAGCTGCCCTTATAAGAATGAATTCTATGAGACACTTTCAAATATCAGCAAGCTGAATGTACAGCTGGAATAGCAACTATTAACGAACCTTGACAGCTTAACAATTGCACTCTGAACTCTGCCACAGGGATTTTATACCCTTTTGACGGGTTAATTGAGTGATGTTATGGCTGCATGGATCAATTTTCAGATTCATGGCACAGTTATCAGTTCAGATGCTGTTTCGTGAATAATTCAGGATTAACAATATTAATAAAAATCCTATCAGTTTTTCGCTCCAGCAAAAGTAAATTATCAGTACCAACATTTTTTGTATTTCTCCTAAAAGAACACATA
>JBGVIB010000168.1:0-11481 GCA_045122835.1 Lachnospiraceae bacterium | reverse complement strand
TGAATTCCGGAATTTTCATTCATGCTTAAATCACGTACGTGAAGTTCGTAAATGACAGCATCGGTGATCGATTTGCCATAGTTAGGGTCTGTATCTATTTCCCAACCTTCAGGGTTTGTAGAATTTAAATCAATGACCATGGCTCGATGTCCGTTTACACCAGTGGTACGGGCATAAGGATCGCATACTTCGACACGCTCTCCATCTCTGTTAACTAAATAAGTGTAATAAATACCATTTAAGTCTCCGTTTTTTTCTGCTGTCCACGTGCCTGAAACGTCACGACTCATGCTCAGAGTTTCTAAAGAATCTGGTGTATCAGCATTACCGCTTTTGTACAGACAGACCTGAACAGAGTCAGCGGTAGGTGCCCAAAGGCGAAACATAGTCTTTTCCTGGGACCATGTTGCACCAAGATCGTCTTCTGTGTAAGTGTACATTTTTTCAAAATCAATGGAATTGTATTGTTCAAACATCTGTAGATTCTCCTTTGTTAGAGTTTGTATCATTGTATTTTATTCTATCATACAGATAATAGGAATGCAAAATAAATGCACTGATATTGTGCTATATAACCGTTTTAAATATTGACGATTGTTAGGATAAATTATATATTTATATTAATATTGTAAGATGTAAAAGAAGGATATGAGCTTATATTGTTCTTAGATTATGTGTGATAGAAAGGAAGTGATTTTGTGCGGTTTTTTTACGGGAAACAGGAATTTTGTAGTCTGCCTCGATCGCAAGAAAATGTGGTGTTGCTAACAAATGGATTAGGCGGATATGTAAGTGTAACATCAGCCTGTTCTGTAAATCGCTGTGATCAGGGACTTCTTGTTGCTGCAGTGCGCTGTCCAAATGAAAGAATCACTATGGTACAACGTGTACGAGAAAGATTAGATGTGAAAGGAAAAGAATTTACTTTTTCAACACAGCAGTTTACTAATAAAACCGAGGCGGAAGAAGGATATAGATATTTAAGCAGCTTTTGTTATGAAGATCTTCCGGTTTGGAAGTATAGAATAGAAGGAATAAACATTCAGAGAAAATTATGTACTGCCTGGGAGCGTAATGTTTCGGCATTGTGCTATGAGATTGAAAATACAACAGATCAGGAATGTACAATTAAGATTGAACCATTTCTTAAGTTTGCTCCAAAAGAAGATGCTTTGGAAGAAAAGAAAAAAATATCTTTTGAATCCGGAGTTTTGTCAGATGGTACTTACAGAATGTATCTGAAAACCAATGGAGAAGCGAAGAAAATCCAAGAATTATGGCAGAGTCTTTCCTATACAGAGGATGCAAAGGATGGAAGACCGGAAGAAGGGTATAGCGGCTGTTGCTGTCAGATTGAAAAAACAATCTCTGCAGGAATAAAAGAAAAATTTGAAATTGTTTTTTCAATGACCCCAGAAATTCCAGAGGTCCAGGAAATCGAGAAGGAATGGATCACTCACCGTAGAGAAGTGGAAAGCTGTTGTAAGTTGTCAGATCCTATAGCGCGGCAGCTAGTGCTGGCAGCAGACGACTATATTGTGAGACGTGATTCTACGAAGGGAAAAACGATTCTGGCAGGATATCCGTTATTTAGTGACTGGGGCAGAGATACAATGATTGCTTTATCTGGTTGCTGTTTGACTACCGGACGATTTGAAGATGCAAAGAGTATTCTCAGAACGTTTATGGCATATGAAAAAGATGGATTAGTTCCGAATCTTTTTCCAGAAGGTGAAAGTAAGCCGATGTATAACACTGTGGATGCAGCATTGTTGCTGATTGATTGTGTGTGGCAGTATGTAACACGTACCGGCGATATGGAGTTTGTAGACGAAGCATGGCAGGTAATGGAACATATTGTTGTCTGCTACCGAGAAGGAACTCATCACAAAATAGGAATGGATACAGATGGACTGATATATGCCGGAGGCGGTTTGGATCAGGTAACCTGGATGGATGTATGCGTAAATGGTATTCTACCGACTCCAAGACATGGTAAACCAGTAGAAATCAATGCATATTGGTACAATGCGCTATGTATTATGGATTGTCTGGCAAAAGAAAGAGGAAAAGATCCGAAGGATTACGGTGTATTGGCGAAAAAAGTGAAAGAATCTTTTGTTGAGAAGTTTTACATTAAAGAAAAAGGTTATCTTAGGGATGTAATTTCTGGAACAAATGCAGATGAACAGCTTCGCTGCAATCAGATTTGGGCTGTGTCTATGCCGTTTACAATGATGACAAAAGAAATGGAAAAAGAAATTGTAGACAAGGTAGAACGTTATCTTTATACTCCTTGCGGACTTAGAACGTTGTCACCAAAAGATTCGGAATACCATCCTTATTATGGCGGACCTCAAGTGGAACGAGATATGGCTTACCACCAGGGAACGACATGGGTGTTTCCAATGGGAGCCTATTATTTGGCAAAGTTAAAGGTATTAGGAAACACCAAAGTTGCTGCAGCATGGGTTCGGGAACAGTTAGAAGCGTTAGAACCAATGATGCGTCAGGGCTGTTTAGGTCAGTTGCCGGAAATTTATGATGGAGAGTTTCCAACAGAGGGCAAAGGGTGTTTTGCCCAGGCTTGGAGTGTAGGTGAAATGCTTCGTGTATTTGAAGCAATCGAAAAGATTAACTAGAAGAGAGTGTTTATATATGGAAAAATTATTTTTGAATAAAAGCAAAAAAGATTGGTGGAAATCAGCAGTATTTTATCAGATTTATCCAAAAAGCTTTCAGGATACAACTGGTAGCGGTGTAGGAGATTTACAAGGGATTATTTCCAGACTAGATTATTTAGAAAAATTAGGTATTGATGGTATTTGGTTATCTCCAGTATGTGCGTCGCCACAGGTCGATAACGGTTATGATATTTCAGATTATTGTGCGATTGATCCAATGTTTGGTACAATGGAAGACATGGAAGAATTGATTGCAGAAGCAAAAAAACGTGGTATTTCCATTATTTTTGATTTGGTATTAAATCACAGTTCAGATAAACATCAGTGGTTCTTGGAAGCACTGAAAGGAAAAGACAATCCATATCACGACTACTATATTTGGAGAGACGGAGAAGCTGACGAACCACCAAATGAAATGCGTGCAACTTTCGGCGGTTCAGCATGGACCTATGTTCCTCATCTGAAAGAATGGTACTTCCATCAGTTTGCAGTAGAACAGCCAGATCTTAACTGGGAGAACCCAGCTATGAGAAAAGACCTTTATAAGTTTATTCGATTCTGGGTTGAAAAAGGAATCGAAGGCTTCCGTTTAGATGTTATTGATCAAATTGGAAAAGACCCGGATTTGCAGATTACTTGCAATGGTCCAAAACTCCATGATTATTTCAGAGAGTTATCCAAAGAAGCGTTTATTGAAGAAGGTCTGGTGTCGGTAGGTGAAGCATGGGGGGCAACTACAGAACGTGCCAAATTATATAGTGCGCCAGATGGAAGTGAACTTTCTATGGTATTCCAGTTCGAACATATTTGTTTGGATCAGGAACCTGGAAAAGATAAGTGGGATATAATTCCATTACATCTTCCAGCGTTAAAAGATTGCTATTGTCGTTGGCAGCAGGAACTTTATGGATGTGGATGGAACAGTTTGTTTTTCAATAACCACGATCTGCCACGTGTGGTTTCTCGTTGGGGAAATGATAAAGAATATCGTGTAGAATCTGCAAA
This sequence comes from Lachnospiraceae bacterium, assembly GCA_045122835.1. GTDB lineage: Bacteria > Bacillota > Clostridia > Lachnospirales > Lachnospiraceae > JBGVMW01. The sequence goes on along the minus strand of JBGVIB010000168.1, from coordinate 7,792 downwards.
AATGCTTGCGGTCATGCTTCATGGTATGCAGGGAACTCCTTACATTTATCAAGGAGAAGAACTTGGTATGACAAATATTTGTCTTCCAATTGAAAAATATGTAGACCTTGAAACATTAAATGCTTACAACGAACGTGTAGAACAGGGATACGATCCAGAAGATGTCATGAAATCCATTCATGCGAGAAGCCGTGATAATGGACGTACTCCAATGCAGTGGAGTGCAGGAAAAAATGCTGGATTTACAGAAGGAACTCCGTGGATATCTGTAAATGAAAACTATAAAGAAATCAATGCGGAAGCAGCTTTGGCAGATCCAGAATCAGTTTTTTACCATTATCAAAAACTAATTCAGCTGCGTAAAACATATTCGGTATTTAGTGAAGGCAGTTTCTCCTTACTTTGTCCAGAGGATGAAAAAATATTTGCTTATACACGTGATACAAAAGATGCACATTTGTTGGTAGTTTGTAATTTTACTGATGAAAATTTGAAATTCAAGGTTCCAAAGGAATTTGAAAATTCAGAGTTATTGATCAGTAATTATCATGAGTATGCACCGGGACTTAGACCATATGAAGCAGTAATGCTTTATTATGAAAATAAATAACTCTTAAAATGACGTAAGAAGGAGAAGAATATAATGAGACGTTATAGTGGGATTTTGCTTTCTATCACAAGCCTTCCATCAAAATATGGTATTGGATGTTTTGATAAAGCAGCATATGAATTTGTAGATTTTTTAGAAAGAAATGGTCAGAGATACTGGCAGATATTGCCTTTGGGTTCAACATCGCATTTTGGTGCATCTGATTCACCTTATCAAGCATATTCTGCATTTGCCGGAAATCCTTATTTTATTAGTCTGGAAACTTTGATCGAAGAAGGTGTTTTGACAGAAGAAGAGTGTGAAAAAGTTGATTTTGGAAAAAATCCTTCTAAAGTAGATTATGAGGCACTGTATCAGAATCGTTTACCATTATTGCATAAAGCATATGAACGTAGCAACATCAGTCAGAATGGTGATTTCCAGGAATTTTGTAAGAAAAATTTCTGGTGGCTGGACGATTATGCATTGTTTATGTCATTAAGAGATTTTTTTGGTGGTGCGGGATGGACAGAATGGCCGGAAGATATCCGTATGCATTATTCACATGCATTGAGTTATTATCATGAAAAGTTATATTTTGAAGTGGAATTTCAAAAATATATGCAGTTTAAATTCTGGGAACAGTGGAGTAAATTAAAGAAATATGCTAACGATAAGCATATTATGATTGTAGGAGATATGCCAATTTATGTTTCTCCAGATGGATCTGATGTTTGGGCTCAGCCAGAAATGTTCCAGTTAGATGAAAAAAATATGCCGTCTCAAATTGCAGGATGCCCGCCAGACAGTTTCTCTGCAGATGGACAGGTTTGGGGCAATCCGTTATATCGCTGGGAGCGTCATAGAGAAAATGGTTATCAATGGTGGGTAACCAGAATGTGGTACAGTTATCAACTTTATGACGTTGTTCGTTTAGACCATTTTAGAGGATTTGATGAGTATTATGCAATTCCTGTAGGTGGAACTGCTCTGGAAGGACATTGGGAAAAAGGTCCTGGAATGGAACTCTTTAATACTCTCAAACATCATTTGGGTGACCGAGGTATCATTGCAGAGGATTTAGGACTCATGACTGATGGGGTTAGACAGTTAGTCAAAGACAGTGGTTATCCAAATATGAAAGTTCTTCAGTTTGCCTATGAAAAGGAAGATATAGGTGGTGCAAATGAGTATTTGCCACACAACTACACAAGTAACTGCGTTGTATATACAGGTACACATGACAATGATACTGTTTACGGATGGTTTTCAGAGTTAGATAAAGAAACTGAAAAATATGTTCGTAGATATCTTGGCGATGATAAGATTTCTGCTAAAAAAATACATACGAAATTTATAAGCCTTGCAATGATGTGTTGTGCAGACACATGCATCGTTCCGATACAGGATTGGCTTGGCCTTGACAATTCAGCTCGTATGAATGTACCTGGTACAGCAGATATAAACTGGAGCTGGAGATTAAAAGAAGGGCAAATCACAGATGAACTTGGAGAAGAGATTTGTAGCATAACAAAGCTTTATGGACGTGCGAACTGGGATGCCTTAAATAGTTTAAAGTAAAGTCGTAAACTGGGAATCAATATAGTTCAAAAATAAAGCGATTGCGTAATTTGTTGCAAAAAGATATAAGGAATTATGTTTATTATAGTAAGTGCGCATTTTGTATTGACTATAATGAATATTAAATGGTATAATTTGCAAGTAATTCGTGAAAATTGCACAAATATTCATGCAAAATTTCAGAAAGAGTATACTCTTTCTATATTCTCATCATTTGATGAGAATATAATTTATTATTATTGGCTCAAACAGAATGGGTTGGGAGATTCTGTTTTTGCATATTTTATTATATTCTATTTTTAGGAGGATTAAAGATGAAAAAGATTATTTCTATGCTGTTAGTTTCTGCTATGGCAATGTCACTCATCGCATGTGGCGCACCAAAGAATCCAACAGCTACAGAAGCACCTGCGGCTCCAGCAGCTACAGAAACTGAAACAGCTGAAGTTCAGGACATTACACTTAAAGTTTGGGCACCAGAAGTTGACCAGAAAGATGAAACAAGTTGGATTAATGTAATGCTTCCTAAGTTTGAAGAAGCTCATCCAGAATACAACATTACATGGGATGTTGGCGTTTGTGGTGAAGGTGATGCAGCTACTTTCGTTAAAAATGACCCAGCAGCAGCAGCTGATGTATTCTTCTATGCAAATGACCAGATGGGTACACTTATCGAAGCTGGTGCATTGGCTAAATTAGGTGGTTCTTACCTTGAAACAGTACAGGCTAGTTTCCCTAAGACACACGTAGACCTTCTTACATATACAGATGGTGGAGTTTATGGTTTCCCAACAGCACCTAACACATGGTTCATGTGGTACAACAAAGACGTATTCACAGAAGAAGATATCCAGAACATCGGTACAATGCTTGAAAAAGGTGTTGTTTCTTTCCCAATGGACAACTCTTGGTACACAGGTTCTTTCTTCTTTGGTGTAGGCGGTACAGTATTCGGACCACAGGGTGTTGATGCTGCAGCTGGTATTGACTTTGGTTCTGATCTCTGTGTAGAAGCTACAAAATACATGATTGAAATGGTTAAAAATCCAAACTTCATTAACGATGTAGATGGCGCTGGCGTAGCTGGTATGAAAGAAGGAACAATCCACGCTATGTTCTCTGGTGACTGGGATCAGCCAGCACTTGAAGAATCACTTGGTGACAAACTTGGATGTGCAGTTCTTCCAAAATTCACTATGAATGGTACAGATTACCAGATGAAATCATTTGCTTCTAATAAAGCAGTAGGTGTTAACCCTAACGCAGCTTTCCCTAAAGCAGCTATGGAACTTGCAGCATTCTTAACAACTCCAGAAGCTCTCTTAGCTCGTTATGAACTTAGTGGTTACACACCAGCAGCTTCCGCTTGTGCAGAAGAAGAAGTTATTAAATCAAACCCAACAACAGCAACAATCAGTGCACAGATGGAACATACAGTTCCACAGCCAGTACTCGCTGAAATGTCTAACTTCTGGGATCCAGTTAAGAATTTCGGTCTTAACATCTTAAATGGTTCTATTACACCAGACAATGCAAAAGAAATGTTAGATGCAACTATGGAACTCCTTAACGCTACAGGACTTTAATTATTAGATTACATAGATAACTAATATTCTATAGTGGGTTTTATCGACGACCGGACAAGTCCGGTCGTCGACATATATTAAATAATTTTAAGTATGAAAAAAAAGAAAGGAGGCGGCATAGTTCAATGAAAGAAAAAACAAAACTTCTTCCTGTATATAACAGAGTTGGAGATAATTCTTTATTAAGCGCATTAAAAAATGGCGGTGTGATTGTTTGGCTTTCATGCCTGATTATGGGACTTGGTAACTTTGTGGCTGGTCAGATCGTAAAAGGCGTATTGTTTTTAGCGATTGAAGCTGCATTTATCTACTATATGTATACAAATGGGCTTTATTGGCTGTATATGTTGCCTAGTTTAGGGGATACTGCTACATCTGAAGTATGGAGTGACGAGTTGGGGGTTTATGTATATGTTCAAGGAGATAACTCTCAGCAAATCCTTTTATTTGCAGTTGCAACAATTGCAATTATCATTGCATTTGTAATAGCTTGGCAGTCATCCGTACGTAGCGGATACATGGGGCTTATGGTTAAGAAAAATGGTGAAAAAGCTCCAAGCATTAAGACGGATTTGAAATCGTTATTGGATGAAAATATACATAAGCTCTTAATGTTACCACCGTTTGCAATGATTGCAATTTTTACTATGATTCCATTGGCATATATGATGTTGATGGCATTTACAAACTACTCAGCAGTAGGAGATCATCTGATCTTATTCGACTGGGTTGGATTGCAGAACTTTAAAGCTTTATTTGACTCCGGATCTGCCATTGGTAAACAGTTTGGAAGTGTACTGTTATGGACATTAATTTGGGCATTCTTTGCTACATTCCTGAACTTCTTCCTTGGTACATTTATGGCGATTATCATTAATCGTAAAACAACAAGATGTAAAGGTTTATGGAGAACAATCTTATCTTTAACTATTGCGGTACCACAGTTCGTTTCACTGATGATTATCCGTAATATGTTTAAGGATAACGGTGCTGTGAATACTTTATTCCAGAACTTAGGAATTCTCGCACAGGGTCAGGTATATCCTTGGATGACAGATGCTACTTGGGCAAGAATCCTTCTAATCGTAATTAACCTTTGGGTTGGTATTCCATATACTGTTATGCAAGTAACTGGTATTTTACAGAATATTCCAGAAGACCAGTATGAAGCAGCTCGTATCGACGGTGCTTCTGTTGTTCAGCAGTTTATTTATGTAACTTTACCATACATGATCTTTGTATTAACTCCATACATTATTACACAGTTTACAGGTAATATTAATAACTTTAATATTATTTATCTGCTTACAGGCGGTGGTCCAACATATGTTGGTGATTCCGCAGGTCAGACAGACTTACTTGTTACTTGGTTGTATAAATTATCCATCGACAAACAGCAGTTTAACATGGGTGCCGTTATCGGTATCTTTACATTCATAGTACTGGCTGTTGTTGCGCTGGTTACATACCGAAACTCTGGGTCATACAAAAATGAGGAGGGATTTAAATAATGGCTAAGAAACCTGTTTCTATGAAAAAACAGAGAATGGTCGCAGACATTATTGTGCATGCCTTTTTGATTATTGTGTCCATTATCTGGTTAATTCCTTTTGTTTGGATTGTTGCGCATAGTTTCCGTGGTGGTAGCACAGGTATGTACAGCTCTACATTCTTACCAAAAGAATATACTCTTGATAACTATATTGGTTTGTTGACTGATATAGGTACTATCAATTTCCCTAGAATGTTTGTGAATACATTTGTTATTTCAATTTTTGCATGTATCATTTCAACATTCTTCGTTATATCAGTAGCTTATTGTTTATCACGTGTGAAATGGACAATGAGAAAACCTTACATGAATATGGCGATGGTTATCAACTTATTCCCAGGTTTCATGTCAATGGTTGCAATTTACTTCCTTTTAAAAGCGATGGGCTTAACTGAAGGTAATAGAATTCCAATCGCTCTCGTAATCTGCTTCACTGCTGGTGCAGGTACAGGCTTTACTGTTATGAAGGGGTATATGGATACAATTCCAAAAGCTTTGGATGAAGCTGCTTTGCTTGATGGATGTACTCGTTGGCAGACATTCTGGAAAATCACTTTACCATTATGTAAACCAATGGTTGTATATCAGATTATTACAGCGTTTATGGGACCTTGGATGGATTTCATTTTCGCGAAAATTATTGTTCGTGCTGAAATTCAGTATGCAACAGTTTCCATTGGTATGTGGAAAATGTTAGAAATGGAATACATTGGCGGTTGGTTCACACGTTTCTGTGCTGCAGCAGTTCTGGTATCCATTCCAATTGCAATTCTGTTCATGATTACTCAGAAATTATATCAGGAAGCAATGGGTGGCGCTGTAAAAGGTTAATCTTTTATCAACATATAATATGTATGTGACAATCGTTACATTTGTTTTATGAACTGGGGCAACATAATTGCCCCAGTTATTTTTTATATGATTACAAAATTTTGTGAAATGATATTTGCGAGGATAATTTATGGAAAGCTATGTAAAGAGAAGAAAAGCGGGAATAAATGGAAACACCCTTCGTATATGGGGGATTGTTTTTGTGGTTGCTGGAATTATTGGTCGAGGAGTAATTCAAACCCACATGATGGGTATGAAAGGATTAGCATCAAATGAACTTTTGAATATTCTGGAGACGATGCCTAATGCGATGACATTAACAGCAGTTTCGATTGCATTGCAAGTGGCGGAAACTTGTGCAGTACCTATATTTTCTATGCTTTTAATTGAAGGTATGCAGAAAACATCAGATTTTAAGGCTTATTTTAAACGTGTAATCAGTCTTGCTGTTGTAAGTGAAATTCCATTCAATTTGGCTTTTAGTGCAAAATTTATTGATTTTGAAAGCCGCAATGCGGTTTTTGGAGTAGTGCTTTGCATGCTCATGTTATATTTATGGGGAAAATATGATGTAAAAATGAAAAAAAATGCATTAATTAAGCTCTTGCTTGTGATTGTTACTGTACTTTGGTGCCAAATGTTAAAAGTGGATCATGGTGCTGCAATGGTAATTATTGTGTCATGTCTTTGGGCTTTCAGAAAAAATAAGATCTTTTTTAATTTTTCTGGCGCAGCGGTAGCAATGATGTGCTCAATAATTTCTCCTTATTATCTGGCTTCTCCAATGGGATTTTTAGCAGTTCACGCGTATAACGAAGAAAAAAGTACGAACAGCCATAAGGCAAATTATTTGTTATATCCAGTCTTGTTAATTATTGGATGGGCTTTTGGAATATTGCTTCAATAAAAAAGACTAATAGGGGAGTGAATGTTATGCCGAAGGCAGTATTATTTGACTGTTATAATACACTTTTATGTTATGAAAGTCAGGAAGACAAAGCAGGAATCTATGATATGATGATTCATGCGATAGAATATATGACAGAGACAAGCTTACAAATTGTCGCTGAAGAACTGGAGAATCTGTATCAGGAAGCTTATTTCAAAGAAGTAAGAGAGTGCCAAAGATTGCGAGGGATACATGCAGAGTTGCACTTACGAAGAGTATGGAAGAATGTTTTGACGGCACTAAATATTCCTCTTGAAATGGCGGAGGAAAAGGCCGAAGATATTCTTCTGGTATTTCGATTATTTACAAGAAAACAGAAACATTTATTTCCAAATGTTCAGAAAGAACTGAAAAAGTTAAGAGAAAAAGGGATGAAACTCCTTTTGTTATCCAATGCACAGACTTGTTTTATATATAATGAATTGCCGGAAAAAGTAAGAAATCTATTTGATGAGATTATTATCTCAGAGGATGTAGGTATTAAAAAGCCAGATGAAAATATATTTCATATTGCCTTTGAACGATTGGGAATTAAACCACAAGAGGGTGTGTTTGTAGGAGATTCAGCAGAAGATGATATGATTCCGGCAGGAAAATTGGGCTGTCATTGTGTGATGATTGGTAAGAGTGAAATGATGAAACATACACCTTCGCATGTGACTGTATTTGATCCATATAAAGAGTCTGGATATGATGGTTTTGTT
>JBGVIB010000167.1:0-2625 GCA_045122835.1 Lachnospiraceae bacterium | reverse complement strand
ATGATACTAGCGTAAAGCAGGGACACACTTATTACTACGTTATTTATCCATATGCAGTATTAGCGGATAACAGCAAAATATATGGTACACCTTCACAGGTAGTAACAGCGAATATACCAGTTGATACGATAACAGATGTTACAGCCAGTGCGCAGTCCTATAAGTCAGTTAAGGTAACCTGGGATAAATCTAAGAATGTGGAGGGTTACTACATTTATTTTTCTGAAAATGAAAATGGTGAGTATCAGTTAGCCACCACCATTACAAATAATAATACAACGAAATGGACTCATCAAAACTTATCTTCCGGACAAACCTATTATTACAAGGTGCTAGGTTATGTAAATGTATCCGGTACTATCGTTACAAGCGATGAGGCAACGATTGTATCAGCAAAACCAATGCTTGCCAAAGCCACCATCAAAGCAACAACTACTACTCCAACAAAAATGCAGGTAAGCTGGAGTAAGGTAACAGGTGCACAGGGGTATGTAGTATATTATGCCACAGAAAAAGGTTCTTTTAAGAAAGTAAAGACCATATCAGGCAATAAAAACCGTACAGCAAAAATTTCAAAGGTAAAAAATGGAAATTGCTACCGGATTAAAGTAGTTGCATACCGCATGATAAACGGTAAACGCATGCTGGGAGAAGAATCTGTACTTTGGAAGTATGCAGATTATTATGGTTATGCATATGAATCGTACTACAGCAAATATATTCGCATTTATGGCAGTGAAACAGCGAAGCAATATACCACAGCAAAGCAGGCGTCTTCCCACATGAAGACAATCAAAGTTAAGGTATGGGATTTTGCTTCCGGCATGTCAGGACGCAAAGTCACAAAGACGAAATATGTAACAGTAAATGCAGCCATTGCACCTACTGTAAAAAAGATTTTTGAAGAAATTTACAAGGGTAAAGAAAAAGCACCGATTCATGATGTTGGAGGCTATTCCTTCCGCAGTGGACAGCATGGACAAGGTCTGGCTCTTGATATTAATGTAAATTACAATGCCATGTTTGAAAATGGCAAACCAACAGTGGGTTCCTATTGGAATCCAAAGAAATATGCCTATTCCATTCCAAGATACGGTGATGTAGAGAAAGCATTTGAAAAATATGGATTTTATCGCGGTATCTGGGGAAACAGGAAGGATTATATGCACTTTTCATATTTTGGAACGTAAGGGTGAAAAATTGTTCGCTAGTTCCCCAGTATTTCCTTATAATATAATTCATCCAGATACAGCAGTTTCAACATATTTTTTTAAAACCTTGTTTGCCATTGGAATCGTAGAAAAAAGTACCGCCATCACAGAGGAGGATAACAAGAAAAAGACTTCACATGTTCTGTGTTCAAAAACGTATTTTACAGAAGATGTGGCAATGCTCTTTGTATCTAGGCCACATTTCACCTTGAGATTTCCTACGATTTCACCTATACTATAAATAACAGTATTAGAAAGTGCATGACACACGAAGGGAAGTGAATTGATGGGGAAATATCTCAATCCAGGCAACGAAAAGTTCTTCAAGGCAGTAAATTCGGAAATATACGTGGACAAATCAGAACTGATTGGGTATACCAATAAAGTGCTGAACACCATGCAACAATATATCTGTGTCAGCCGCCCACGTCGTTTTGGTAAGTCTATGGCAGCGGATATGCTGGCGGCTTATTATAGTAAGGGATGCGATTCTAAGGAGCTTTTTACAGGGTTAAAAATTGCAAAGGATGAGCAGTTTGATAAATATCGCAATCAATATGATACGATTTTTTTAAATATGCAATCTTTTCTAAGCAGAAGCAAAAATATAGAGGAATTGATTGCGCGAGTAGGTAAACTGGTGATTCATGAATTAAAAAAACAATATCCAAATGTTGATTACTGTGATGATTCAGATTTAGTAGAGAGTATGCAGGATGTGTATGAGGAAAGCAGATGTCCATTCATCATTATTATAGATGAGTGGGATTGTGTTTTTCGCGAATTTAAAGAGGATAAAATAGCGCAGGAGCGATATTTAGATTTCCTAAGAGATATGTTAAAAGACAAAGCATACATTCACCTTGTTTACATGACAGGAATACTTCCTATTAAGAAGTATGGAACGCATTCGGCATTGAATATGTTTTCGGAATTTTCTATGACGAATCCAAGACAGTTATCAGAATATGTTGGATTTACAGAAAATGAAGTGAAAGACTTGTGCAGTCGATATGGAATGAATATTAGTGAACTGAAAGAATGGTATGATGGGTATCGGTTTGCCAATACAGATTCCATTTACAGTCCGAAATCAGTGATTGAAGCGGTGACATCTGGTATTTGTGATAATTACTGGAATCAAACAGAGACCTTTGAAGCTTTACGCATTTACATTGATATGAATTTTGATGGGTTAAAAGATGATGTACTTACCATGATAGCTGGTGAGATGGTTCCAGTGAACACAGGGAGCTTTGCCAACGATATGACTTCATTTCACACAGAAGATGATGTACTTACATTACTCATTCATTTAGGGTATCTTGGCTATGATTTCAACTACAAGAGCGTATTTATCCCGAACAATGAAATTCGTGAGGAATATGTAAATGCAGTATCCGTATCTCAGTGG
>JBGVIB010000166.1:0-4943 GCA_045122835.1 Lachnospiraceae bacterium | reverse complement strand
CCAGGATGCTATTACCAGATTAACAGCACCCTGTCCACAACTTATTACATCTTCTGCTTTCTCTTCAACACCATCAAACAAATAACGGTAATTATCCCCACCGCTGCCACATAACCGGCGGCATCATAATACAAATCTACTGTATCAAATTCCCTATCAGGCACATATATTTTATGCACCTGGTCAAAGAAAGAACATACTGCACATATTACAAGCGCCAGGACACTTCTAAGCCAGAATGGAATGCGTTTGACGGTCATCATGCTTCCACATACAAACACTCCCAATAAAGCATATTCATAAACATGAGCAATCCGCCTTGCCGGTCCAAAAGGCTTTCCTGTAAATGGATTCACAGGCTGTATCATCCAAGATGGCAGCGTGTGGGTAGCCCAATGAGTCAGCGAAGTGGTATCGGCTTTGCTTTGCCTTGTTAGGAAAATAATGAGTATTAATGATAAGAAAACTCCCATGTATAAAAAAATATGTTGTTTTTTCACAGTGAGCCACCTTTCTAATTTCTCATATTATTGCTATTAATTACATTTCTAATTATTTTTATGCAGGACTAGACACTATCATTTCCATCTGCCCTTCCATGTGAACAGTACCATACTGATAAGGAATTATAAAATGATCCCCCTTTTTCACTGCATGTCCTTCCACTGTACCAGAACCTTCAATCACGCTGACAATCTGAAATACTTCTTTCATTTCATAGTTTTTTGTATCTGTAATCCGGAATTTCCATACTTTATAGTAAGAACAGTCTACTAATAATTCTTCTGTCGGATCCGCCACCGCCTGTTTTTCCACCCTATAATCCACATGCGGAACAATAATCACTTCCATGCTTTGTTCCTTGTGAAGTTCTCTCGGCTTGCCATTCTGAAGGCGATCATAATCGTACACGCGGTAAGTAATGTCGCTATTCTGTTGAGACTCTAAAATCAGCGTACCACCCTTTATGGCATGGACGGTTCCCGGATTGATTTGCAGAAAATCACCTTTCTTAATTGGTATTTCCCGAATTAAATCAGACCATTTTTCGTCTTCTATCATAGCTCTTAATTCTTCTCTTGTCTTTGCATTATGCCCAATTACAATAGTGGCATCCTTATCGCAATCTAAAATGTACCAGCACTCTGTTTTTCCCAAAGAACCATTTTCATGAAGTTTGGCATATGCATCATCCGGATGTACTTGTATACTTAAATCCTCTTTTGCATCAATGATTTTTGTCAACAATGGAAATTTATCATCCTTCGGGTTACCAAATAATTCCTTGTTGTTCTTATAAACCTCACTTAAATATTGTCCGGCAAATCGACCATTTTTAATAGTTCCGTCACCATTTGGATGCGCACTAACCGCCCAACACTCACCAGTCTGTTCCCCTGGTATGTTATAATCGAATTCTTCACGCATCCGATTGCCCCCCAGAGCATCTCTTTAAATACCGGATTTAAAAATAATATGTCTCTTGTCTGTTCCATGAACTTTTCACCTTAATAAATCTGGAATAATTAATTTATCATATACTTTCAAACAATGACCGTTTTAATAATTCTATATGAATACATACATTATCTTATCTGCAAAGCCATTGACTTAAAAATACTTGAAGTGACTAACCACTTGTGCTATATTGTAATTAAAGAAAGCACCCACTCCAAAGGTGGATGCTCCCGAATGAGGATTTGTCCTTACGGACATCGCCTATCCTGTGGGTCAGACAGGATAGGCATTTTTATTTTCGCTTATTATTCCTATCTATATAGGTAAGCAAAGCAATAAGAAACGTTCCAAAGAGTAACAATAAAGTTAATACTTCGTATGTATTCATCTGCTTCACCTTCCTTCTTGTACAAGCTGGGAGGCTACCACCCTGTCATGAGTGCTTTCCGTAAGAAAGTTTAACACATCATTATGACATTTTCAATAAGATTCTGCTTCGTCCCATATATCCCCCAAAAACTAATGCACAATTTTTACCCTTCTCTATTTTATTACCTTTTCTAGTTCGGCATTTTCATTATTTTCTCTTGACGTCTTATTCCCGCTTTATTATACTATAACCATACTAATTATTTTTTCTATATATCAATGACACATGCATCGTCGGCAATTTCTGCCAACTATCCATGAGTAATTTACCGGCAGAATTTGACCGAAATTTATATGGTTCATAAATATCCACTCTGCCAACACAGAAGGAGGTTTTTATGAATCAAACAGATGTTAAAAACGTATTACAGACACCACTAGCCAACGATATTGATGCAACAGATGGAAAGACAAAATATGATGCTCAAATCAAGAAAGTCCTGTCTAACAAAATCATTCATTCATACAGAGCTGATTCCAGGAAATTTTCAGTTTTGCAGAAGTAACCGGGGCATCCTTCTTAAGAAGTGGTGTCACATCTGCCAGTACCGGCGGCGTATTGTCGCCAAAGTTATTCTTATGTGTCACTTTCTTGTGCCAGTAATAGTATGTAGCCTGTGAAATTTGATGTTGTGCACACCAGCTTGCTACGGATAGTTCACTATTCCGGCAATCCTTGATGCGTTGCTCCCAAAGCAACAATTTTTCGTTTTTCATGTTGAATTCCTTCCTAAAATTATTGGGTTCAGAAAAGTTTAACATGAATTCTGGCTTGGTACACTATGCCTTCTTTTGAAGCACTTACTCTTAATAATAAAGGACGGCAAATCCTTACAGTCCCTGCCCCACTGCTTCTCAGTATAACCTTTCACCAACTTCTCAAAAATATCACGTCCAACAAGGCTGATTGCCTGTTCTTCTAAATTCTTCGGCTCCTCTGTGATTTCTGCTCTCTGCTCATTAATCTTCGCTTCTGCTTCCTCTGGTGTAACCACGCCCCACATTTATTTCTTTTCAAACACGCTCTAGCAAATAACAGTAATTACCACCACTGCTATCAAATACCCAGCCGCATCATAATACTTATACAGTTTCCTTTCCAAACATAGCAAGATATTCCTGTGCCGCCTGTAAAGGTATATCTAATTTAATCTGTAGTCTCTCTAAAATATCATTATCAGAAAGCCCAAACTCATAGCCCGTTTCAATGATTTCTATTGCCCGGCCTTCCAACTTTCCTCTTGCCTCGCCTCTCGCTTCGCCCTCTTTTGCAATCTCTTCAAATAACGTACACATATTCTCAGCTCCTTTCTCAAAAGCATTATAATCAATCTTACTATTCGTTGCACCTGCTACTGTCATTATGACTGACTTATCTGTCTTGTGCTCTTCACTATATTCTATGGCCTTCTGCATGGCTTCCTTCTTGGTGATACTTCTATCCAGAACTATCTGCAGCAAATTAAATAAATCCTTGTTATTCATATTACTAAACGTCAGGTTATTTTCTCGTGCTTCTATCAAAAGCATCTTATAATCATTCACATATTCTGCCAGTTCTTCCGAGATGTTCAACATTCCATGAAGCGATGTTGCACCATCCCAGGCTTTCTCACCATAGTAAACCACTATGGTTATCACAGGATTGAACTTATCTGTCTGTTTCATCTTTGACAAATACTCATCATGATTCAGCCCTGTCTTTTTCGAATACTTCCCGGCATTGCTTTCATACTGCTTCTTATAAACACCATAATCATATCCCATAACCCTCATCGGCATTGCATAATGAATATGTTCCTGACTTTCCAGACCAAGTAGCACAAGCTGCACTCCATGTGCAGATGAACGCTTATGTATCTTAATGTTATCCCTGGAGGCCTGGATGCTCTCTGCATATTCCTTATGCTCCAAAATAGAAGACTCTTCTGTATCCTCACCCTCTAATTCTTCCGCTTTAATAACCTGCTCCCCATGAAACAGAACTGCATTAAAAAGATCTGCAAATCGTTCATTGTTGCTCCAGTAATTCTTTAATACAATATCCGGCTTTAACTTCTGTGTCTTACCTGCCATATGGCATCCTCCTATCTTTACTATACTATCAAATGTGCTCTCTTTCAAGGCTCATTAAAAACTTGCCTTTTCTTTCATTGCGTATTATTCTTCTGAAATAGAAGTACCGAAATGAGACGCCTTACGGCTTAGAAAACAGGTGCGTGTATTGCTCCTGCTGTTGTCATAATAACTGACTTATCTACACTAAATGTTCTGGTTCTAATGACATATATGTCTTTAAATGAATATATTCTATCGATATAGTTATGCTATCACAAAATGAATTTGTTTGCAATACAAATTTTACAGCAATGTATTCCCCTTGACATTTTCAAGAAAATCACTGACAATAAAAGTACCATTACAAATGAATTAGAAGCCTGGCTCACGTTTCTTAGCAGTACTAATCCGCAGCGTATCCAGGCGGTAATTCAACAATATCCGGAGTTTATAAAAGTATATCAAAGTGCCTTTACTTTACGGCGTGACATAAAGGAGGTGTTTTCCATGTTCTCTGATGCATTACGCATTTTAGACCGCAACGAAGAAGCCAGATATTATTCGGAGTTAGAAATGAAAGTGCCTAAGTTGGAGACGGAGCTTAAGGAACAGAAAACTCTTAATGAGGAGCAAAAGACTCAACTGCTGAAAAAAGACAAACTGTTGGAAGAACAAAAGGCTCTTAATGAAGAACAAAAAGCTCTTAATGAAAAACAAAAGGCTCACTTACTAGAAATAGAAAAGGAAAATGCACAACTGAAAGGTATGTTGGTAAGCGGTAAACCAGTCAGCTCTACCGCTTACGCTTTTTTTATGTCATAATACAGGTAGTCAAATATTTTATTTCTTGGGCTTGCGGATATTACTTGGCAGTGATTCAGACCATGGCAGGAATTCATCAAAAATAGTAAGGCTCTTTTCATCCTGATATTTAGGAATCTCTGTCAAAAGATATTTGAAGTATTCATATGGTTTCAAGTTGTTTGCCTTGGCTGTCT
>JBGVIB010000165.1:0-10716 GCA_045122835.1 Lachnospiraceae bacterium | reverse complement strand
TAGTGGCAGAGTAAATTTTGTGAACCGCATAATATTCGGTCAGACTCTGCCAGTAAATTCTCATGGATAGTTGGCAGAAATTGCCGACGATGCATGTGTCTTCGATACTAGAAATAACAATCAATACAACTTTAGTATAGATTGGTAAGGGTGAACTGTCAAGGGAAAATTCTTTGTGCAGTCTTGGCTACTTTAAATACCGCTCTGTGCGTTTTTGAGAAGGAGTTAGGGTAAGGTTAGCCATTCGCCCAAGTAGAATCTTGTTGAAAACTATATAATGATGTGTTAAGATTTCTTGCGGAAAGCACTCATGACATGGTGCTTTCTTTCATTACAATATAGCACAAGTGGTTAGTCACTACAAGTATTTTTATGTCATGGATTTGTGAACAAATGATTTGCATAGACTGAAAGGAAAAAGCTTAAGAAGAAATGAGGAAAGATAGTATGTACGATTATTTAGTAGTAGGCTCAGGTTTATATGGAGCTATTTTTGCACATGAAGCAAAGGCTCATGGAAAATCAGTTTTAGTGGTGGA
Organism: Lachnospiraceae bacterium; assembly: GCA_045122835.1. GTDB lineage: Bacteria > Bacillota > Clostridia > Lachnospirales > Lachnospiraceae > JBGVMW01. The sequence goes on along the minus strand of JBGVIB010000165.1, from coordinate 10,177 downwards.
TAAGAGACCAAATATTGCTGGAAATGTTTATACAGAAGAAGTGGAAGGAATTCATGTACACAAATATGGCGCACACATTTTTCATACTAATGATAAGAAGGTATGGAATTATATTACACAGTTTGCGGAGTTTAACCGTTTTACAAACTCTCCGGTTGCCAATTATAAAGGAGAACTTTACTCCATGCCTTTCAACATGTACACATTTAATAAAATGTGGGGCGTGATTACGCCAGAGGAAGCAGAGGCGAAGATTAATGAGCAAAGAGCAGAAATCACAGGGGAACCAAAGAATTTAGAAGAACAGGCAATCAGCCTTGTTGGACGTGATATTTTTGAGAAATTGGTGAAAGGGTATACAGAAAAACAGTGGGGGAGAGATTGCAAAGATTTACCATCCTTTATTATCAAAAGACTTCCTGTTCGTCTTACCTTTGATAATAACTATTTTAATGCCTTGTACCAAGGTATCCCAATGGGTGGCTATACAAAGATGATAGAAAATCTTCTTGAGGGAATTGAGGTAAGACTTAATACAGACTATCTTGAGAATAAGGCGGAATTGGATGCTATGGCGGGAAAGGTTGTTTATACGGGTCCAATCGATGCTTATTTTGGCTATAGTCTTGGCTACCTTGAATACAGATCTGTCCGCTTTGAAAATGAACTCCTTGATACCCCTAATTTCCAGGGAAATGCTGCTGTGGATTACACAGACAGAGAGACGCCTTGGACCAGGATTATTGAACATAAATGGTTCCAGTTTGGCAAAGATGATAACGGAAATGATGTGCCTAAGACTGTAATTTCCAAGGAGTATTCTTCTGAGTGGAAGCCGGGAGATGAACCATACTATCCTGTGAATGATGAGAAAAATAGTAAACTTTATGAGGAGTATAAGGCTCTTGCCGAAAGGGAAGAAAAAGTTATCTTCGGTGGTCGCCTTGGTGAATATAAGTATTATGATATGGACGCAACCATTGCGTCTGTGTTAGATATGTGTGATAAGGAGCTAAGCAGACTTAATAAATACAAATAATGTTTAATCAGGAAGCATCCACTTTTGTGGGTGCTTTATCCATTTCCAGCATAAATAAGAACTTCATGTGACAAATGTCACTGCCCTTTTTTATCCATATAGTGACAGATGACATCTAACAAGATTTCTATTTTTTACCTATAATATCCATAAAGACAGGAAAGAAAGACAGTAAAGAAAAGAAGCAAAAAGATGATGTTCCTAAAGTCGTTAAAGCGGCAGAAAGAGAGGGAAATATGGAAAATAGAAATCAGAAAAATCAAAACTCAATATTTTTGTTAATTGTTGGCTTTGTTTTTATTGCTGTATCAGGTGTATTGTTCGCCACTACAGCCTGGAAGTATTTGCCTATGGTTGGAAAGCAAATTATTTTGCTTGTAATGACAGCAGGCTTCTTTGCAGGTGCTTACAAGGCAAATCAGAACGGGAAGTTAAAAAAGACAGAAGCAGCATTGTATTATTTAGGAACCATATTTACAGGTTTGCTTAGTGCCTCTGTTTTTGCAGAGTTGGGCAAATATGGCGATGCAGCACAGGATCATCCCGTTGCCTGGAAATTGTTTTTTGCCAGTCTTGTCATGATTGTTCCAGCATGTATCCGCTTCATAAGAAGAAGGAAATGGTTTGATTATGTTTCTGTGGTTGGATTTGCAGATGCCGCTATTTTCTTTGGAGTAGCAACCTTTGATGGAACCCTTCAGACCGTATCCTGCTGTATGGCGGTAATGGTAATTATTCTTTCTGTGGGAGATTATGTACGGGAATACTGGATGGCAGAGGATAATCTGGGTTTAAAGACAGCATTTATGGTAAGCTATATTCTTCATGTGAGCTTCTATATCTGGCTGGTATTTTTAGCCATAGTATGTAATGCGATGGAAAAAGGAAGCGGCTTCCTGTTTGCCGCAGTGTTACTGGTGTCTACATTACTTATTTATAAAAGAAAAAAGAATGCAGTCATTCGCGTGTGTAACAGCATTGCTATTATGTGGTGTGTAATTGCCGGTGTAGATTTTATTAACTGTTTGACAGGGGAATATTTGCAGTTATCTGATGTTGGATTTTTATTTGTGACCTATGTCATAAATGTAATAATTTCATTAATACTTTTCAGAAAAGAATTGCTTTACACCCAGATGGCAGTCGGAATGGCAGCACCATTTTTGCAGATAATTTTAGCACCCCAATATTATCTTAGGTATCAAGGAGAATTGTATGCAGATGCCAGATACCTTCCTTTCACATTTGTTATGATAATTGCAAGTGTGCCGTTTTTCTTGAAAATACACAATAAAGGAACAAATACAAATACATTCATGCATTGGGAATCAAAGGGAAGGACCATTGTGAAAGCTGTCATGTTACAGACAGCAGCAGCATTTATTACGATGAGCACGCTGATGGGTGACTATCAATATGAAAGAATGGCAGAGTATATGGTATTGGCCATAGTCTCTTTAACGGTGGCATTATTTCAGCAGAAAAACAGTTCAGAGAAATGTATGCTGCAGACATTTGGACTGTTAGCATTGGAATTTGCCGCATTTGAACAGCCATTTTTCGCAATTCCCGATGTAATTTGGACAGAATGGACCTGCTTACTGTTGGCACTTGGCATTGTGGTTTTACGAGTTGTCTGGTATGATAAAAAGAAAATAATAGAAATAGTATGTTTTGTGCTGACATGTACACTTATGCTTGCGCTGTTGTGGAATGGTATTGTAGATGGAGAATTGATAAATGTAATGATTTTAGGTATTATTGGTGTGATTATGTTATTAGCAGGTGCATGTCTTAATAATCGGAAATATGCAGTGCTTGCAACCATTGTATTGCTGATGTTGGTTGTTTATATCACAAGAACCTTCTGGTTAAGTATTGCCTGGTGGGTATATTTGTTTGCAGCAGGAGTGATTCTGGTTCTGCTTGCAATAAAAAAGGAGAGCGAATCATAATATGTCATTAATTTTGGGAATGATTTATATGGCAGTCATTGGAGCAGTTGTCATTAGTATGACCGTACTGCTCCTAAAGGGTAAACGGGAACCTTATAATCTTATGTACATGATTTGTCAGGGAGCAGTCATCTTATGGTGCTGTTCCCAGATTTTGATTTTATTGTCAGAAACAGAGACGGAGTTTAGGGTGTCGTATATTGTGGGAAATGCAGGCATTTGTTTTGTAGGAGCCTTTTGGTACTATTTTGCAGTGTTGTATGTAGGGAAAAAATTAAATGCAATGAAAAAATATCTGCCCTTTTTGTTGTCCTGCTTTCATTATTTTATGGGAGTTGCCAATGAAAAGCATCATTTGTATTACACCAGTTTTTCAAGAGAGCATGTGGAACATGGAATGTTCTTTTATACAAATGTAATCACTACCTATGTGCTTGTAATATCCGGAGCAGTTCTTTTGTATCGGAACCTGGCATCCGGAAAGGAGAGTAGGACAGCTAAAAGATTGATTATAGCATCGGTGCTGGTGCCGGTTTTGTTAAATTGTATTTACCTTACCGGATGGATTTCTCTGCCTCTTGACGTAACACTTATTGGATTTGGAATTTCAGGAATTCTTGTGTTGTTAGCAACTATGAAATATCGGTTCCTGGAGGTAAATATTACAGCATTTGATAAGATTTTATCGGGACTTTCTGATGGTGTTGGTATTTTTGGAAAAAATGGCGTGTGCACGTACACCAACGAAGCTTTTTATACATTGTCAGGAGTTAGCCGGACAGAAGAAGTTGTGGAATTGTCCGTGGTAGAAAGACAATTAAGAAAGCTGCAGCCTCAGGATGATGAACTGCTGTATGTGGATGAAGACGGAAGATATCTGCAGATTCAGACATACCAATCGGAAAAAGACAAAATCATAGAGGTGCCAATGGCGCAGTTATCTAAGGATCAGGTAACAGTGTTCACGTTAAAGGATGTGAGTAAATACTATGAGCTGCTGCACCAGACAAGGGAGCTTGGAATTACAAATGAGCGGCTATCCTTAGAGCGGGAGCGCAACCGAATTGCCCAGCAGGTACATGATACTGCAGGCCATACCTTAACAATGATTCAGTCTTATATGAAGTTAGCGTCCGTATCCAGTGAGCATCATGAGGAGGAAAAGGTAAAAGAATATTTAGCCCAGGCGAGAACTCTGTCCAGTGAGGGAATCAAGGAGCTTCGCCAGTCCATTAATCAATTGCGGAGACAGGCAGCCAGTGAACTGGTGACACAGGGAATTTTACAGTTAGCAGATCAGGTAAAAGAGATTCCGGTGGAGGTTACCGTTCAGGGAACCGATTCAGAACAATATTCCCATTTGTCCAGAGTGTTGTATGATTGTGTCCGGGAATCCATCACCAATGCGTTAAAATATGCGGAGGCTTCTAAAATCGAAATCATTTTAAGGTTTCAGGAGCATGGAGTGGAGTTGATTATTGGAGATGACGGGCAGGGCTGTGAAAATCTGGTGGAAAACAATGGAATACACGGAATCAGAGAGCGGGTAGAGGAAGCGAAAGGGACTGTAAAATTTATATCCGCAAAGGGAGAAGGATTTTTAACAAGAATTAAAATACCAGTGTAGGGAGCAAGTATGGGAAAAATAAAAGTATTAATCGCAGATGACATTATGATTTTAAGGCAGGGCTTAAAGGCTGTGTTGGAGCAGGATGGGGATATTCAGGTGGTAGCATTAGCTGAGAATGGAAAGGAAGCCTTTGAAAAATGTAGAGTATTTGAGCCTGATGTAGTGCTTATGGATATGCGTATGCCGGAATATGATGGTGCCTATGGGATTCAGGCTATCAAAAAACGTTTTCCACAGGTGCGGGCGCTGGTTTTAACCACATTTGATGATGAGGAAACCATTGAAAAAGCCTTAGAAAGCGGTGCAGACGGCTATATTTTAAAAGAAATGGAAGATGAAAAGGTTATTGCATCTGTAAAAAGTGTCTATGCCGGTATGAGCATTTTTGGCAACGGCGTCTACCAGATGATGCGAAGCCGAATGGGGAAGGCAAAGGATATGACGAAGGAGAAACCGGATACTGGCATGACATTTTCTGAGAGGGAAAGAGAAATGCTAAGATTGGTGGCACAGGGATATGATAATAAAGAGATTGCAGCGACGCTTTATTTGGCAGAGGGAACCGTGCGGAACCAGATATCAAGGCTCCTTGAAAAATTGTCACTAAAAGACCGAACACAGCTTGCGGTGTATGCGGTGAAGAATGGGTTGGATGAGTAGGACTTATATAAATGCCTGTACATTCTTTTGGTAACGAATAGAAACAGGGCAGATATATCCGTTATCAAATAGAATGTTGCGTTCATTTTTGTCATATTGCATGATATGATTTTTGTTTATGAGATATGCATTATGGCAAAAAATAAAATTATCAGATACAGTTAAACTGATGTTTTTCAGACTGTTATAAAAATCCACATTTTTATATTTTGTGTACATTATAACCTTATGAGAATTTGATGAAACGGTAAAATAATAAATATGATCTTCTAAAATGCGATTGGTTGTGGAGCCTGTTCGATAGGTAAAGTATGGTCTAGCCATTACAGGTTTTGTATCAATTGTTGCCTGAAGGCGATCCATGCAGGAGACAACGCGCTCCATAAAAGAAATATCGGTTTTGATAATATAATCAAATGTTTTAAGTTGCAATTCGAATGTAAGATAACATAAGTCTCGATGACCTGTGATAAAAATAAGATAAGAATCTGGAAATGTTTCATTGATTTTCTTCCCTAATTCCAGTCCGGATAATCTACCCTGAAGTTCTATGTCCAACAAAAAAACAGTTGTCTCTGGTACCGTATGAATTAATGGTAAGTACTGCAAGAGTGCTTCCGGAGAAGAAAAAATACCTTGCAGAATTAAGCGGTTATTATGAAAGAGATTATAATTTTCAATAATATTGGAAATCCTTTTTTGATGGATCAGATCATCATCACAAATAAATATATGTATCATTTTTTCATCCCCTCATCCTTATTTATGTAAATAAAATAATGTCTATTGAAAGTGTTTTTCACTTAGGTCAAAAAAGCTCACACTTAGGAAAAAACAACCGATTTTTTATGGTGTATGGTATACTTATTTTGTCGTTAAAGTAGTATATTTGTATGATACTATAAAGGGTTATATAAGTAAAGGGAGAATTTTAAGTTCTAGTATTTCTGCTGTTGTACTTGCTCAAGGTAAAAATGAAGTTGTTTTATCTGCTGAGGTTGCAATGATGGATTCCAATATCAATGAAGCAAAGCAATCTATTGTTGCTTATATTCAAGAAGATATGCAGAAACAGAAATGTCCATCTCAATGGGGAGATTTTGATAAGCTAGGTGGCGATTCACAGTAGTAATAGATGGAACTATCCTATTAATAGTTTTCCCGGAACAAAAAGATGGATTCATCTAACCGGTTATATGGAATAGAGAACAGGTATAAAATCTAACGTAAGGTTGATAACGCAACATTAAATAGAATATCTATGGAGGGAAATGTGACATAAGACAAAGCAAAGTGGTGTTTTCTATTGTACTTGTAAGCTTGCTGGTACTGCTTAGCGGATGTCAGGGAGCACAGTCAAAGGAAAAAGCTGTCCAGGAAGCGGTTGAGGGATATTTAAATGCATTGCCTGCGCATGATGTGCAGGAGATTAAGAAGTATGTGAATGCGGATTGGCAGGATGATCTTGCTAACGAGGAGTATGTGGTAGCGTTTGTGGATACAGTGGTGTCTTGTGAGTCCATTGAGGTTGATACGGAACAGATAAAGGAAATTGGAAATAATCAAGTAGAAGTTCCGGTTAAATATGTGCTGACGTATTCAGAGGATTATATTCCAGTTGGAACATTGGAGATTGGGGAAAATGAAATGGATTATATCTTTACACTGGAAGAACAAGAAGATGGCCGTTATGTGATTTCTCATATGCGAGATGCACTTCAGCAATAACGAATTTTTTGTCAGAAATTCTACGTTATACCAGTTATATAAATAGAGGGATAAATGGAAGGCGGTGATAGAAACTATTAGAATCCGAAAAAATACAATGATTTACAGAGAGGAATGATAGTATAGTAAAAATAAAAAAGTTGTTCTTAATTAACAGTAGAAAAATATTGATTTTAGGAAAGGATGATTACTTATGAAGAACTTAAAGAAATTGTCAAGTGTTTTAATGTTGATTTTATTTATGTATATCTTTATTGATGTAGAAGTGGAAGCTACATCAGTAGTTGATTCTGATATAGATGTGTCTGTATCAGAGCAAACACAATTGATTAACGATTTTTTTGGAAGTATAGGACAAGATAATTGGGATACATGGGTATCTTATTATGCTGATTCGGTTCAGGAAGATTACCAGAAATTTGTTAATAATGTAGAAAATATAGAAAATAATGCGGGTATTTTAACAATTCAAAAAGCACAAGTTTTGGATATAAAAAGGGTTAGTAATACTTATGTTCCAAAAACATATCCAGAACTGCAAAGTTTCTTTGAAAATGAAAATACTTACGAATGTTATGTTGTTAAAATAAATACACAAGTAGAGAAAGATAATGGGTATTTTTCAGATGGTACAAGTTATCATTTAATTATAATTGTTAAGGATAATGGAAGTTGGAAAGTTGGTACTATATGTGGTTGCCCAATAGAATTATTGGATGCAGATGCTTCTGTATATGCAGCGCGTAGTATTGGCTGTGGTTTGATAACATATATATCTAAGCCATCATATATTGACGTGATGGACGAAAATGGTACTGTACATAAAAATGAAAGTTTTACAGAATTTGTGGTTAATGCAACATGTAATGAAATTGGAAATGAAGGATATAGTGATGATGCCTTAAAAGCAAATGTTATGGCGATAAAAATGTGTGGTTGGTGGGCGATAGCAGGAGATTATCGTGAAGCTTATGGTTGCGATATAAAAAATGGTGATGTGGAATATAGGAGTACACTTAGAACTACTACTGCAAATACGAAAACTGTGCGTGCTGCAGTTACCGCAATGGATGGATATTGCATGGTAAGTAGTAGTGGTACAGGAGGAAAGTTATTCTTTGCTTCATTTATCGCTGGAAGTTCTAATGCGGATGGAGCGGGTTCCGGTCGACTTAGACAAAATGGAAGTGAATATTTAGCAAGTAAAAAGAATTACACATGGGGACAGATTTTGCATTATTATTATGATAATTCTTCATATAATAACCCAAGTGTTGGAATTGTACAATTTAAATATGCGTCATAAAAGTTAAAGGAGAGGTAGCTATGAATAAAATTTTATTACCATGTATGATAAGCGCTTTTTGTCTTATATTTTCTGGTTGTGGACAACCTGTTAAAGATGCATCCAAAACGCCAGAAAAAAATGTGGAAACTACCGAGGTTATATTTGCAGAGGAGCAGGATTCTACAGAGAGTGAATCGAAATATGAGATTACATTTCCGGCACATACTGCCGAAAAAACAGAATACAATGCACAAATTTTTGAGATTACACCGTTTACTACAGAAATTTCGCTGCCAAAAGGCTGGACAGTAAAGCAGGCAGGCGAAGAAGGATTGTACTTAGATGGATTGCTTGCCTCCACACTGTACATATATGATACCAATAATGATTGTGTGGGAGCAATGGGATACACTGTTTTTGAACAGTATGAGGAAACAGATAATATTCCTATGGCTATATATAATCAAATAAGCCTAGGAAATGGATATCAGTTTAATGTAAGTGATACATATACAGTAGTCGCATCAACAGATGCAGGTGAAACAGCACTGGTGGATGTAAATTATTCAGCTAGTCATTTGAATAATCCTGATTATCCGGATGGAAAGGTAAACAAAGGAATCCTTTCCTATGATAAGGACAAGCTGGTATATATAGCATTTGAATTTGAAGACAGTGCTGTGTCAGAGGAAATGTGTACAGAAATTGCAAAGAGTATTACAATTAAATAAGCAGGAAGCCATGTAGATTAATTATTACAAAGATGAACGCTTACAGGAAATCGTAATGCTAGTTATTATTGGTACAAGATGACGAGAAAAAATCTGACAACCTTTCCTGAGTTTAATCAAGTGGTGCTTGTAATGTAGGATAATGAGTGATAAGGTGCACAAACAGCCAATTACTAAGTGCATGAACCCAATGATAAGGGCATATACTTTTTTTACAGAAAGAAAAAGGTGGATGCAGTATGTTAAATTATCTATGGGCGGCAATGATTGTAATTGGAATTTTATATGGTGCTTTTACCGGCAATATGGAGGCAGTATCGGATGCAGCGTTATCATCTGCAAAGGATGCTGTCTCTTTGTGTATTACCATGCTTGGTGTGATGGGAGTCTGGGTAGGGTTAATGGAAATTGCGGAAAACTCCGGGTTGATAGCTGGATTGACAAGAAAAATGCAACCATTTATTCGTTTCCTATTTCCCAATATTCCCAAAGACCACCCTGCCAATGGATATATTACTACAAATGTAATAGCCAACATGCTAGGCTTAGGATGGGCAGCAACCCCTGCGGGATTGCAGGCAATGGAGGCACTGTCTAAACTTGAGGAGGAGCGGGGGAATCCGGAGTACATAGGTGTGTCGGATCCAAATAAAAAGGGTTTGGTTGCTAAAAACGTTTCCGGCAGAACTGCTTCCAAAGAAATGTGTGACTTTCTTATTTTAAATATATCATCCCTGCAATTGATTCCTGTAACCATCATTGCCTATCGAAGCCAGTACGGCAGTGTAAATCCCTCAGCCGTAATTGTTCCGGGACTGGTAGCAACTACAATTGGTACAGTGGTGGCAATTATATTTTGTAAAATGATGAGGGATAAAAGATAGTATCCAATTGATACACAAAGCGAAACCCCAGTAGCTGGAACTACTGGGGTTTCTAGTATATAAAAAAGCTCCCACAAATGTGAGAGCATAAATTCTACATTATATATTATATATATTAATATGTCCGCGCGTTCTGCGTTGAAACAGGCCCCGTATACGTTACCAATCCAGTTAGCTCGGCCCAGGCACCCTTGCGGCACACAGAAAGATCTGCTTAGTGCTGCTTCGTTCCCGAGCTGACACGGTTCACAGAGAACTGTTG
>JBGVIB010000164.1:0-12815 GCA_045122835.1 Lachnospiraceae bacterium | reverse complement strand
CAGAGGCTATAATTTAGATGTTTAGTGGTTCTTAGGGCGAGGGATTTGTGCATAAGTCCAAAAATTACGCATTTACAGCGTGATTTTTGGACTTCGTTTATGCACAAATCACCGCCCTTATAACCACTTACAGCTAAATTCCTAGCCTCTGATAGCAAGCTACATCCCCTCTCTCAGCCGGACGGTTTACGCATATGATTAGGCAATCCAGACAGCTTACAATAGGCGTCCGGGTAGCCACTATGATTCAGCAATCACCCCTACAAACCAGAATTTGCATCCCGCATCTCGATTTCAACATAATCCCTATCTTACAACACATTGTGTGAATTTGCAATTATGTTTGCAGAATTTGCGATTTTCCGCATTTTATAATTGCATGGCATGACAGAATCCGTTATACTAGAGTGTGTTTGAAACTTGCCTTCGGTAAGATATCAACGAAATAACAATGATTTGAATATTTGAAATAGAATGCTGTATGACAGCAGGAAAGAGGTATATTATGTCAGGTTCTATATATGGTAATCAATTTACAATGACTACATGGGGAGAATCTCATGGGAAAGGCGTTGGCGTTGTAGTGGATGGCTGTCCGGCAGGCATTCCACTGTGTGAGGAGGATATCCAGTACTACCTTAACCGCAGAAAACCGGGACAGTCCCCTTTCGCCACTCCAAGAAAGGAAGATGACAAGGTACAGATTTTATCCGGTATTTTCGAAGGAAAAACAACAGGAACTCCCATTTCCATGGTTGTATATAATGAAAGTCAGATATCAAAGGATTACTCTGAAATTGCTTCCTACTATCGCCCTGGACATGCGGATTATACCTTTGATATGAAATATGGTTTTCGTGATTATCGCGGTGGTGGACGTTCTTCCGGTCGTGAAACCGTTGGTCGTGTAGCGGCTGGTGCTATCGCTATAAAAATTTGTAAAGAATTAGGAATTGAAATCACTGCTTATACAAAGGCAATCGGTCCAGTTGTTTGTGATATGGCAAATTTTAAGAAAGAAGAAATCCTCAATAACCCATTATCTATGCCAGATGCAGATGCAGCCACAAAAGCGGCTGACTACTTAAATCAATGCCGTACAGAGCAGAATTCTTCCGGTGGTCTGGTGGAATGTGTTGTCACAGGCATGCCTGCAGGCATTGGTGAGCCTGTTTTTGAAAAATTAAGTGCCAATCTCGCAAAAGCCATTTTCTCTATTGGTGCTGTAAAAGGCTTTGAAATCGGTGACGGTATGGAAGTTGCTAAAGCTACCGGAAAGGAAAACAATGATGCATTCTGCATGGCAAACGGCAAGATTGAGAAAAAGACAAATCACTCTGGTGGCACATTAGGTGGTATGTCCGATGGAAGTGATCTTATTTTCCGTACAGCTTTCAAACCAACTCCTTCTATTGCCGCTATGCAGGATACGGTAAACAAAAGTGGTGAGGAAATTGAAGTGTCCATCAAAGGGCGCCACGACCCGATCATTGCACCTCGCGCCGTTGTTGTGGTAGAGGCAATGACTGCTATGTGTATTGTGGATATGCTGTTTGCTTCCATGACCTCACAAATTAGCAAAGTAAAAAATTTTTTTGAAAGATAAGGATTCTTACCCATTATGAAACGAATTTTTACTTATCAAATTGACCAATGTCATGCCGGTATGACTATACATGATTTTTTAAGAGCGGAAGGTTACTCCCGCTCTTTGCTCATTCAATTGAAAAAATCTCCTGAAGGAATTCGTGTAAATGGTGAATGGCAACTGTGCAAATACCTGCTGAAAGCTGGTGATGAACTGCAAACCCTCATAACAGATGAAAGCTCCTCTGAACAAATTCCACCAACTCCTATGGAGCTTGCCATTGTGTATGAGGATGAGGATATTCTGGTTGTAAACAAGCCTGCTGATACCCCCATTCATCCTTCTCTCAACAATTATGACAATTCCCTGGCAAATGGTGTCAGCTATTATTTTAAACAAAAAGGGGAACCTTTTGTTTTTCGCTGTATCAATCGACTTGACCGGGATACTACAGGTCTTACCATTATCGCAAAAAATGCTCTGTCTGCCTGCATTTTGTCTGATATGGTTAAAAACAGAGAAATATCAAGGGAATACCGCTGTCTGGCAGATGGATTACTTACGGGAAGCGGAACTATCAATGCGCCCATTGGCAGGGTGAATGATTCTTTGATTGAACGAAAAGTGGATTTTGAAAATGGTGAAACAGCTATTACACACTACACTGTACTAAAAAATTATGATTCTTACAGCTATGTATCGCTACATTTAGAAACAGGACGGACACACCAGATTCGTGTGCATATGAGTTATCTTGGACATCCGCTATTGGGGGATTTTCTTTATCATCCAGATTATCCTTTCAAAAATTATTCTTTAAAGAATGATTCTCTTAATGATTCTGCTGTGAATGATTATCCTATTGAGGATGGTTTTATGAAAAATGATGTTCTTACAGCTTGTTCACATGGGAATTATCCGCAAGGACAGACTCATGAAGTCAAGCCTGTGATTGGTCGCCAGGCACTTCATGCTTATAGACTGCAATTTCACCATCCGATTACAAAGGAAACGCTTGATTTTATTGCGGATGTGCCAGAGGATATGAAGAAATTATGTAACTATGAGGCTATTGAATAGTTACGAAATTATTATAAATTATGTGATATAATCTCTCCGCTCCCTATCGTCACTATAAGTTGTTTCATTCTTACAAGATGTGCCTTTTTACTTTGCGGTTAAATTTGCTATAAATTCAGCCGCAAAGCAGAAACGCACAACATATAGAAAACAATTTTCAAATACATTCTAATAATTAAGATATCTATTGGGGGATTATAGAACGCACATCATCCTCCAAAATACTGTCCCCAATTAATAACAAGGGAAAAATCACCTAGCACCTTATACAACTGCTTCATAAGTGCCTCATCCCCTCTCATTTCCCCTTTGGAAATTGCCAGCCATACAGAAAATGGTGTTTCTATTCTTGTAGTATATTCCTTAAATTGCTCTGTGTATACTTTACTTCCGTCTGGTCCAAGCTCAATCTGATAAGTAACATTTTTATCTGTGTAGTACATTTCTAAAATCCTTGTTGTGTTGTCGTAAGACTGCTTATTGTAAAGCGCTGCCATCTGTCTTGTAAATATAAGACATTCGTCTTCTTCCTTTTCTACGCCCCAGCTGGCATCTGCCATAGACTCAAATACATCCTTCTGGTACAAGTTCTCATTCAAATTTTCTTTTGTCATATCAGAAATTCCTCCATTCATATATTCACTTCCCGCCTGTTCCACTACTTTCAAATAGGAATCTGTTCGTGCTGACAATTCCTTGTAAGCAAACAATTCTCCCTGTCCGCACAAAATTGTTTCGTAATTGCTTTTGCCACACATATGATCAAACATGCTAAGAACGCTGTCATAATTATTTTCTGCCGTATAGAAACCGCAGGTTGAAATAATCACATGCCTTTTATTTGTCATATCATACCTTGATGGATGACTTCCATTTCCTACACCATCTGTTCGCTCTGCCATAAATGGAAGTGCCATTGGGAGCTGTCTGTCAATCATGTTTTTCAGACCACCTGGCACATTATAGTAATACAATGGAAAACTCCATATAATGATGTCCGCCCATAATTGATTTTCAATTATGGCAGTCATGTCATCTTCTATGTAGCATTTTCCCGGAGTTACTTTCCAACAGGAAAAACAGCCTTTGCAACTATTTATGTTTGACTTATAAATGTCCACCTGCTTAAGTTCTACCGTTTTCACTGCCTTCATTCCTTTTATGAAAGCATTAGTGAGACGGATAGTATTGCTTTTTGTTCCCTTTGGGCTTCCATTAATTATAAGTACGTTCATTATGTATCCCCCTCTTTCTCTATATTTAATATCCTCATAGTTCCTAACAAAATCATCTATGATGATGGTTTTTCATCTACTACCACTATAGTTTCATACGGACTATGTAGTTCAGCACAGTCCTTTTCCTAAATATTTACAAATTCAATATTTTGTTTGCTGTACTAGAGCGTGTTTGAACCACCCTAAATACTAGCACTTACTCTTCTACTTTCATTTTTCTCAAAAGGCTCTCCCCTACCTCGTATAACATACTTTCTATCTCTTTCTCTGTAAATGTGCATGTTTTTGTCACACACAAGGTTGCTATCCCATGTGTATATATCCATAAATGCTGATATAACCTCTTCGCTGCCTGCTTATCAATTCCATATTCGGCTTTTATGGCTAAAAAAATATCATCATGTTCAACTTCTATGAAATTCAATACGTTTGACACATCAGGAACCGATTCCGCTTTGCGGTGAAGTTTTCAGACACTCTCTAACGAAACAAGCGGCAGACCTAACTGGTCTACCGCTTGCTCTCCCATTACAATCAACCTCTTATATTACTATTCCATTGCAATGGTCAATCTCATGCTGAATAATCTGTGCTGTCCACCCGGAATATTTCCCATGCCGTTTATTAAAATTCTGATCAAGATACTCCTCTTCAATTTCCTCATATCTTGTGCATGGTCTTACTCCTTCCAAAGAAAGGCATCCTTCCTCAGTCTGATATGCTCCGGATCTCTTTGTGATTACCAGGTTTATCATTACATTTTCTTGTTCCAAAAATCTGTATATTCATCTGTTTAATATTCCTTTGCTATTTCTTCATTTATTCCATACATAGCCTTGAACTTATCAAGATCTGCCATACTTTTAATCAGCATAACCTCTTCTATCTTACCTGTATGAATATCTTTAAAACTTGCAACCTGCTCACCATTGCAAATGCTTGACTTAATTACAGGCTTCTTATTTTCCTTGTCATATGTCAGCACTACCGCATTCTTCTTAAATAGCCCCATGATGTTCTCCTTCCTTTTCTTAGGACTTTCCTATGATTCCTGTGAATTTTCCCCACAAAGTGGAACGCACATCTTGCAGAAAGCAATTTGGGGACACGCTCTGGTCAATATTGTCGAATCTTTATCCAATTCTGACATTTTCTGAGTAGTTACAACCTATTCCAAAACATTACGCTTGCCCAATCCATACCGTTTTTCCCTCAAATGCAAACCCATAATGTCTAATATTTTCCTTCTTAATCCCACGTTCTAACAATTTTGCATCATACTGCATTTCTTCAATCTGTAAAAGTGCAGCATTTACGGTATCCTGTAAGGTTTTTTCTTCCTCTGCATCATGTACCTTAAATTCCAACACAATTGCAGGCTCGTTTTCCTTTAATGGACAAAGCATAACATCATAACGCCCATATCCGCTCTCTCCATTGGACAATACCTCGTATCGACCTCGTAATTCTACTAGGAGTCCAAGAACAAAACCGTGATAAAAACGCTCCGGCTGCAATTTTTTTGAGGGATGTTTGCCTGTATCAAAAGAACTAAAGGTTGCTAATGCTACTTCGTTCATGTATGCATTCATTTCCTTTACATTTCCTTTTAACAAAGCAACAATTAAACCATTGTAGTTTGATGAAGTCATTTTAAACCATCCCTTGAACATTCTTACAAACATACTTCTCACTTCTTTATTGGTAATGCTCAAACTATACATAGGCTCATCAAGTTCTTCGCCGTATTCGTCTTGATATTGAACATAATTTACTTTTAAATAACCGCTTGCTAACATCAGGCTCCAAATAGCATCCTCTGTTTCATTCAGCTGATTAAACACAATCTGCTCATCTATAGTAAGCTGAATTATTTCCCCTTTTACTAAAAGCTCCATCTTTTTCTTTATTTCAGCAGAAGCCTCTTGAAGCAATCTATTTATCAATCCATTTGAACTTGTGGCCGCCCAATATGCTTTCATTTTTTTCTCATCTAAAAAATTCGTAATAGACCATGGATTATAAATATCTTTCTGTGTTCCAAAGACAAAACCATCATACCATTCTTTTACATCTTGTTTTCTTTCAGATAATGCCAATTTATCCAAAGATGCAAACACTTCATTCTCCATAAAACCAAAACAGGTTGCATATTGTTCGCTTGTTGTGGTTATTACTTTAAGATTGTTAAGGTCGGAAAAAATGCTTTCCTTTGATACTCTTGTAATTCCAGTCATTATGCCTCGTTCCAGACATGGATTCGTTTTAAATGTAGCATTAAACATACTGCGAATAAATTCTGTAAATTCATCCCAATAACCACCTAAATATGCTTCCTGCATAGGAGTGTCATATTCATCCAAGAATAACAGCACCTTCTTCTTATAATATCGACTCAAGTACTCGCTCAGATTCTTTAATGCATCTTGTGCTGTCACATCATCCATATCTGCACTTACTGACAAAAACTGTTTCTTTTCATTAGGCGTTAAGCCTTCCCAATCAGCTAAAAAATATCTCTCATCATACAACTTTGCCAAAATACTCTTTAGCTTTTTGACTGCATCTTTATAATTAGCTTGCTTTACATCTGCAAAGCTGAGAAATATCACCGGATAGGTTCCTTGTAATTTTCTATATTTCTCTTCTCCCCAGATATTTAGTCCCTCAAATAAATCTGAACGTTCTTTATATTTCATAGAAAAGAAACATTCCAACATACTCATATTCAAAGTTTTTCCAAAACGTCGTGGACGGGTAATAAGCGTAACTTCGTCACCCGCTTCCCACCATTCTTTTATAAAATTCGTTTTATCTATATAAAAATATCCTTTTTCTCTCAGTGATTGAAAATTTTGTGTTCCAACACTAACAACAATTCCCATGTAAACACTCCCTAAATAAATTCTACAACTGTTACATATGGTTATTTATCTGTTTTACAATTCAATTTACATACATTCCATAACATCATAACACAAAACCTTATGCTTTTCGAGTACTTTCTAAATTTTTATCAAAGCTGTAGACTGGCTGGGTAAATGCTGAATACAAGCAACAGAATCTGTTAAGACAATAAAAAGCCAGCATGTAATATGCCATTTTTAACATTAATCTTATGTTAAAACACGCAGCTACATGCCAGCCTTATAACTCGCAACATATCGGTTTCAAAATACCCCACCATATAAAACTATAAAAATAGCCTCTATATTGGGCTTTCATAAATTTCAACGGAATAGCTTATTAAAAACCATTATACTATCCTCTACTTTCCATCCTCCACTAACTTCACTTTCCCATCCGTCACATCCAGGGTACACACACCGCCGCTAGACAGTGAACCGAACAGAATCTTATCAACCAAAACTGGTTTAATATCATTAGCAATAACTCTATCAATTTCTCTTGCACCATATTCTTCGGTGACGCCTTTTTCAACAACAAACTGCTTCAACGAATCGGTAAAGTTTGCAAATATCTGCTTGACAGATAATTTTGCAGCCAGCTCTCTTAATTTCTTTTCCACTACTAGCTCTGCCATCTTGCGGTTCAGTGGGTTAAATACCACAATGCGGCTTAAGCGATTGCGGAATTCCGGTTGGAACACACGCTTTACTTCTTCCTCAATGGCTTCGCTAGAACGCTGTCTGTCTCCAAAACCTATTAAGCGCTTTCCGACCTGACTTGCTCCTGCATTAGAAGTCATAATCAAAATAATATTTCTAAAATCTGCTTTTCGTCCCTGATTATCTGTCAAAGTGGCATAATCCATAACCTGTAACAACACGTTATAAATATCGCTGTGTGCCTTTTCAATCTCGTCAAGAAGCAGTACAGCATGAGGTTGTTTTCTCACCGCATCTGTCAATAATCCCCCGTCCTCATAACCGGCATATCCGGCTGGAGCACCAATTAACTTTGCTACCGTATGCTTTTCTGTATATTCACTCATATCAAATCGAATTAACGCAATTCCTAATTCTTTCGCTAAAGTTTTGGCAATCTCTGTTTTACCCACACCAGTTGGTCCAACAAATAACAGGCTAGCTAATGGTTTATCTTCCTCCATAAGCCCGGCTCTTGAGAATTTCACGGCATTCACTACCTGCTCAATAGCTTCTGACTGGCCAAATACCTTCTGTGACAAGCGTGTATCAAGGGTAGCCAGTGCTTCTATCTCGTCACTTTCTACCGTCTGTTTTGGCACGTTGCAGGTCTTTGCAAGGACTTCTTCTATCAAAGCCTTATCTACCACCTGTTTTTCTGTATCCTTTGGATGAAGCTGTCTGTATGCCCCTGCCTCATCTATCAAATCAATTGCCTTATCCGGCAGGAACCGTTCATTGATAAATTTATCGCTTAATGTCACTGCGGATTCTAAGGCTTCATCGGTGTAAAGCACATGATGAAAACCTTCGTAATGACCTTTTATGCCTTTTATAATTTCTAATGCCTCTGCTAAAGACGGTTCTTTAATATCAATATTCTGGAAACGTCTTGTTAAACTTTTATGCTTGGAAAGCTGTTTTTTATATTCCTCATAGGTTGTTGCTCCCATAAAACGGATATTTCCCTCTGCCAGATATGGCTTTAACATATTGGCAATATCAAATGAACCTCCATTTACAGCACCGGCACCTACAATGTTGTGAATTTCATCAAAATACACAATTGGCTTCTCTTCCTTTTCCAGACCTTCCATAATCTGTTTAAAACGCTTTTCAAAATCGCCACGGTACTGGGTTCCGGCAAGCATGCCACCTAAATCTACTGCATACACCTTTGCCCCCAATAATAAATCCGGCACCTTTTTCTCCTCTAATCGTCTTGCTAACTCGTAAGCAATGGCTGTTTTTCCTACGCCCGGTTCTCCAATGTGCAACGGATTATTTTTGTCCTTTCTACATAAAATCTGCATAGTTCTTTCTAATTCATCCTCACGACCAATCAGCGGATTTTTCTCCATACAGAAATCGTTCATACATTGGACAAACTGACGCCAATTTTTCCCTTTCGCCTGATAAGACTCCTCAAAATCAAGATCCTCAAAGTCTTCTAATAATCCAGCTCCAAAATCTTCTTCCGCAGAATATTCGCACATCTCATACAGCAAATCCGCTGCACCCACACCTTGTTCTTCCATAAAGTACTGGGCATAGCTTTCTTCTAATTCAAACAAACCGCACACAATATGGAGAATGTCGACGGTGATTCGCTCGCTGGCTGCAGCCCTGCCTTCTGCCTGCATAAGTACCTGCTCAAAGCCGGTTGTCAGCTTGATTTCCCCTTCTCCCACTTTTTCTAAATTTTCGTTAAAATATTCCTCAATATGCTTTTTTAAACGATCTATACTTCCACCACAATTGCGAAATGCTTTTACAAAAATGTCATGGAGCGTCAAAGCATATAATAAATGCTCTGGTGTCACATACTCATGATGATTCTGTTCCGCTAACATGACAGCTTCTTCTAATAATTTACCTGTTTCAGCTGATACATTCATAATTCTCTTCCCTTTTCGTTCAAAATATTTACACTTCTTCCATTTTTAAACGAAATGGATATCCCTCCTCCCTTGCTGTCTTTTCTGCTAGTGTGACCTTCGTCTTAGCAATGTCATAGGAATAGACGCCTACCACTGCCTTTCCTCCTTTATGTACTGCAAACATCAGACTGACAGCCTCTGTTTCCTCCTTATGAAAAATAGTCATTAATATCTGAACCACAAAATCCATAGGTGTGAAATCATCATTTAACATAATCACCTGATATCGCCTTGGCTTCTTTGCCTTAAGACTGGTTCGTTCATCAAATGCATATTGCAAACTCATGTGTATTTCTCCTTTGTCTGAATACTCCTATTATAGTATATCCACCAATGCTTATCTGATTCCATGTAAAAATACAGAAGATTTTTCTAATATATATTAACCGAATACCAACTAGTTATAGTCTGTTTTATCAAATTCCCTCTCTGGTAAATCCTGATTTAATTCTTTCTGGATTCCCACCCAGATATCTGCCGGGTAACTGGCACCGGATAATCCCTCGAGAGTTTTCGGTGTATCATATCCTACCCATGTGGTAACAGTATAATACGGTGTAACGCCACAAAACCATCCATCTGTATTGTTATTTGTGGTTCCTGTTTTACCAGCAGCCACCATAAGATTGTTATCCCATCCAATTTTTTTAGCAGTACCTCTTGTGATAACACCCTCTAACACATCTATCATAGCCTGGGACGCTAAGGAACTGTACACTTCTGTACCTGCATCAAATTCATACAATTCCTTATTATCTGTGTCTGACATGGATACGATACAGGTAGGGTCTCTGAACATACCATTATTTACTAAGGTACAATAAGCTCCCGCCATTTCAACAGTTGTCACACCATACGTTAATCCGCCCAGAGAGCTTGCCAGTGTTTCGTCCTGCTTCACAATCTGAGTAAAATGCATATCTTTTACATATTGTAATCCATTTGCCATTCCCAATTCTTCAAATATAGTCCAGGCAACTACATTTTTTGACTGCTCTACAGCATAACGCAGCTTGATTCTTCCGCTGTACTTGCCATTTGAATTAGATGGGCCACCTTCTATTTTTTTATCATTAACAGTGCTGTCAGGAGTATAACCATTCATAAATGCAGGTGCATAAACAACTAATGGTTTAAAAGAGCTTCCCGGTTGTCTGTGGCTTTGGTATGCACGGTTTAACGCTCCACTCTGCAAACCATCCTGTTCACTTCGCCCGCCTACAATAGCAATTACACGCCCAGTGCGATTATCGACTACAGTTGCTGCCCCCTGCAAGCTTAACAGCCCATTTTCTTCCTCTGTATTAAAGGATAACACTTCATCCACGTGCTGTTGGACAAGAGCCTGCACATCCTTATCAAGACTTGTATAAATACGGTAACCTCCGGTTACTAACTTATACTTTGCGGCATTGTAAGCTTCACCATATTCTTCATTATAAGCTTCATAATCTTCTTCACTGTCAAAATCATACCGGAATGTAAAATTATCCTTTTCCATCAGGACACGAACAGCACAATCAACAGCATAGGATACCATATAATTACTTTCTGTAATTGTTTCAGGACGGTTCAGTGCAATCGTTTCTGATTTTGCCTCATTACATTCTACCGTTGACAAATATCCCATTTCTTCCATATCTTCCAGGATTTTATCACGGCGTTTTAACACGTTGTCAAAATTATCTACCGGATCATACAAGGTAGGATTATTTGGTATGGAACATAGAAATGCAACTTCTGACAGACTACACTGGGATATATCTTTGTTAAAATATCCAACTGACGCTGCTCCTATACCGTAATATCCATTTCCAAAATAAATAGAATTTATATAATATTCCAAAATTTCATCTTTTGTATACTTTTTCTCCAATTCTAAAGCAATAAACATCTCCTTCAGCTTACGTTCCATGCTCACTTCATGGGACAAGAACGCATTTCTTGCTAACTGCTGGGTAATGGTACTTGCACCATGCTTTTCATCACCCTTCGTCACTACAAAGCGGTATAAAATTCTAACAATTCCTTTCAAATCGATGCCTTCGTGGGTATAGAATTTTCTGTCTTCCACGCTGATAAACGCTTGCTTTACATTGTCTGGAATCTCAGTGGATTCTTTATATATGATATCTTTATCGCCTTTTAGCTTTACAAGTTCTTTTCCATTTGTATCATATATGTAGGTGGTCAACTGACTTTTAAATGTATTCTCTGTGCTGGCAGCCACTGTAGCTTTTGCTTCTTCGCTGTATTCCTGAGCAATGGGAACAAATTTCACTGCAAAAACTATTCCAATTACAATAACTAATATAAAGGTTGCCAGAACGAACCCCTTTATAAAACGCCCTATCCAACGAGTTACTTTTCTCCCTTTTTTCTTGTTTTTCTTCTTCATACTTCCCCCTGCTATAAATATTTTTTTAAACCGTTAAGCTATATTTCTCAACCACGCTCTAGAGCGTTTTCGTACATACTAGGCTCACAATGAAATAAGGGTGCAGCCTTTGCACCCTCATCATATTTATTTCATGTCACAACGTCTATTGTTATAAAATTGCACACAGGCTAACCGGATTCTCTGAAGCGTCTCTACTGTGGAGCAATATTTATCTGCAAAGCTGACCACCCAGGTTTCTAAATAAACTGGTAAGAATAAAGTCAAGGGCCACATGTGCTTCCGGATAATATCTTCTTCAATAGAATTCAGTTCAAAATCCCGTTTTGCGTTTTCACAAGCAATTCTTGGATGATGAAAACCATGAAATTCTTTTAACTTACACATATGCCAATCATACAAAAAATAGTCATGAAGGAGTGCTCCCCGAACCATACTATATTTATCTACATTCAAATGAAATTTCTCTGCAATATACAGGCTACAACATGCAACAGAGATACAATGTCTGAGACATGTGGTATTTCCATGCTGAATATACTTGCTCATCTGACGGATTCTCTCATCTCTGGCAAGCTCATAGATAACTGGTTTCATGGATTCCTGCAATAAATATTGATTCATGTATCCTTCTCCTGTTTACATTCCTTTTTGTTCAACACATTTCCTATTAATGATAGTATATGAAAATTCAGCTGTCAACTTGTTTCTAAAAATCTTAAGGATTTTCGTGCAGATTCTGGGTTGTGGTGGGGGTTGAATCATGGTCGCTACCCGGACGCCGGTTGCAGGCGAAGCAACTTCCACGCAGACCGAGCCAACGTTCCGGTGAACTAACCCCCAAGTACGACTAAGACTCTCAGGAAAGCCTTCGAGCCTAAGTCTCCCTAGGGGGTGGATTTCACCTCCACTAAAAGCGGCTCGTGAATTGTCTGCTTAGGAAGTTGCTTCGCCTGCAACCGG
>JBGVIB010000163.1:0-5076 GCA_045122835.1 Lachnospiraceae bacterium | reverse complement strand
GGGGCTGCGATATCATGACTCAATTTCAATAATTTACTTGCAACATATGAAATTGCAAAAATAAAAACAGTCTGTATTGTGAGCGGAACAGCAATTAATATGATGTGTAATGGATTACTTAATATCACCTCTGTCTGGGATGCAAAAATCAGGACAAGAGTAAGCAATAAACCTATAGTGGTTGCATTGTCAAACTTGTGTATGAACACTTCCTCAAAATACTCCTGCCCTTTATTATTTATCATAAGTGTCCTTGTAAGAATACCACCTGCAAGAGGAATCACAACAAAAAGTCCTACACTGATAAATAACGTGCTGTATGGAACTGTTACATTTGAAACTCCAAGTAAAAACTTTACAATAGGAACAAATGCAATTAAGATAATCAGATCATTCGTTGCTACCTGTACAACAGTATATGCTGGATTTCCTTTTGTAAGGGTGCTCCACACAAATACCATTGCTGTACAAGGTGCTGCTCCAAGAAGCACTGCTCCTGCTAAGTATTCTGTAGCAAGTTCCGGTGTAATAAATGCCTTAAATACAGTAAACAAAAAGAGACTACTGATTGCATACATAGTAAAAGGCTTAATCAGCCAGTTCACAATCCATGTAACAAACAGACCCTTTGGATTCTTTCCAACCTGCTTTACACTTTGAAAGTCCACCTTCATCATCATGGGATAAATCATAACCCAAATGAGAATGGCAATCGGAATGGAAATCCCTGCGATAGATAGTTTATCCAAAAATGTAGGAATTGCCGGAAGAAATTTTCCAATCAGAATTCCCACTGCCATACACAACAGTACCCATACACTTAAATATTTTTGAAAAGAACTAATGCCCTCTGTCTTTGATTCTTTACTCATAAAATCCCTTCCTTCTAACAGCCAAGCTTTTTTAAAAGTTCCTCCACTTGAACTGCTTTTAATACTTTACCCATAGATACTACCTGCTCATTCACAACAATAGCAGGCATACTCATAACACCATAGCTCATTACCTTTTCCATATCTGTGATGTACTCCACCTCTGCATCAAGACTCATGTTTGCAACTGCTTTTTTTACATTTTCATGTTGCTCATGGCAGGACTTACATCCGGCACCTAAAACCTTAATATGACATCCATTTCCTCCACAGGCACAACAGCCCTCTGAAGCGACAAAAGTTTTTTCTTCACTAACTGGTCCGTTACATCCACATGCCGGTTCCTCTACAGGGGCTGATTCACAGCAGCATTCATTGACAGTCTCATTAGCCGATGCGCCTTTGCAACAGCATCCTCCCTTTGTTTCTTCTTCCCTTCTCTTACCTAATCCAAATAATCCCATAATCGTAGTCTCCTTTTCTTTCCTTAAAATCCTAAGTAAAACATATAGAGTGCAATTCCAAGAATTGCAATTCCCATCACAATTTTTAAAATCGTACTGAAACGATTGTATTTCTCACTTGCATTTATCTTTTGCACAAATCCAAGCGAAGTTCCTGCAAAAATTGTCAAAGCACTGTGTCCAAGCGAATAACACAGCATAAGTATAATTCCTAAAAACAGATTACTTCCTTTTGCCAAAATACCAAGTAGTACGATAAGTACCGGTGTAGCACAAGGAGATGAAAAGAAACCTCCCAAAATTCCTGCTAACAGCGCACCTGTATACCCTCTCTTTCTGTTTTTTGAAAGGAGGTTGGCAGATGGAATTATATTTATGATTTCCCATGTCTGCAATGCCATCAATACCATGAGAATCCCTAAGGTAATGTACCACCATGAACTTGATGTTCCAATCAGTTTCCCTACTGACGAAGCAATTACCCCCAGAATCGTAAATGTTATCGCAGTGCCTACCGCAAAGGTTAACGATAGCTTAAATGCTTTTTTTGTATCTTTTTGCCCAGTACCACCCACGTATCCAATAATAAGCGGAACACTTGACAATGCACATGGCGTAACGGAAGTAATTATCCCTGCTATCAACGCAAATAGCGGTGAAATCCAGATATTATCCTTTATAATGGCAGACAAAGTATTTAATAGATTATCTATCAATCACTCACCCCCATTTCGTTAAGAATCAGACGCATTTCTTCCTCTGTAAGTCCTCCCTGATGCACGGTAAATATATGCTCCCCGGTATCTCTTGAACTATACATGTCAAATTGTATCTTCTGCGCCAACTCTTCACTCGGTACAAAAGGTGTACCATCGGCATTAAACAGTACCTGCGTCGGTATAACCTGAATCGGAACATTCTCTGCTGCTTCAGGATACTTCCAAACATCAACAAATTTTACAAAGGCTATTCCCTGCATCTCTTCATTCATTTTTTCCAACACGGGAGCCATCTGTTTACATGGAATACAAGAATCGGAACCATAATCCACAATGACTGGTAATCCGTATGCCGCCAATGATTCATAATCAATCAAACCTGTTTCCTCTAGTGAAAAGTCTGCTTCTTCTTTGTCTGTATTCCCATTTTCATTCTTATCCGTATCTACCTTCTGTTCTGTCTGGAGTTGCTGTGTATCCTGCTTCACATTCGAATCAGTAACTTTTCCATTCTTCAGAAACCATATCCCAAAAACAGCCAAGATGATAAGCGGTATTATTATGAATCCAACTTTCTTTTTCAGTCACATCCTCCTAAACAAGTAGATACTGTATCGCATTGAAAAAATATCCTACAATAATGATTCCAACGGTACAAATCGCTATAAAGATACCAAGCAGTTTTGGTTTTATGGCTTTTTTCAGCATAATCATGGATGGCAAACTAAGTGTCGTAACACCCATCATGAAAGAAAGGACAACTCCAAGCTTTGCCCCTTTTGCCAAGAGTGCTTCTGCAATTGGAATACACCCAAAGATATCGGCGTACATAGGCACACCTGCGATTGTTGCAATAATGACACCAAATGGATTTCCATTACCAAGGAATCTCACAATCAAATCTTCCGGAATCCAGTTGTGAATAAAAGCGCCGATACCTACACCTATCAGGATATATGGGAACACTTTTTTAAATGTCCCTGCCACTTGTTCCGCAGAATAATTTATACGGTCTTTCACTGTAAGTTCTTCCTGTGGCACATCAATCTGTTTTGCATTTCGAATAAACTCTTCTACCTGATTTTCAAGATGCAGTTTTTCAATTAGTGTTCCACCTGCTACTGCTATCACAAGACCAAGAACAACATAAACAATTGCTACTTTAGCGCCAAAGATACTCATCAGAAGCACAAGAGAGCCCAAATCAACCATAGGTGATGATATTAAAAATGAAAAGGTTACTCCAAGCGGAAGTCCGGCACTTGTAAACCCTATAAAAAGCGGGATTGATGAGCAGGAACAGAATGGTGTTACTGTTCCAAGCAATGCGGCTATGATATTTGCTCCAATGCCATGGAATCTTCCAAGTATCTTCTTTGTTCTTTCCGGCGGAAAATAGCTTTGAATATAACTTATGATGAATATCAAAGTACATAAAAGAACCACAATCTTTATCACATCATAGATAAAAAATTGAATGGTTCCACCAATTTTTTCTGTTGTATCCAGCCCTAATGTATTTAGCAAGTTCCCTATTAAAACATTAAGCCATTTCATACCAAGTATCTGTTCTTGTATAAATGTCCACATACATACACCTCCATCTATATAGACAAGTATCTATATATTTATTTTATTTTTTGCCGGCACAATATGCACCGGCTTTTTTTCATACATTCCATTCTTTTACTTTAAGAATTTTTCAATGTCACTACTCTTAAGTACCTTACCCATTGAGACAATTTTTTCATCTACCATAAGTGCAGGTGTACTCATAATTCCATAACTGGCAATTACTGCAAAATCAGTAATGTATTCAACTTCTGCCTCTACTCCAGTATTTGCAACTGCTTCCTTGGCATTTGCAAGAAGTGTTTCACACTTGTTACATCCACCACCTAATACTTTTATATTCATTCTAATAATCTTCCTTTCCCAGTTATTTTGATTACATTTTATTATTTTTTTTCTCACAACAGACTCTCGAATTATTTTCTTCAAAGGTTTTTCCACAACATGTGATAGTAGCAATATACTCCTTATATTCTTTGAACTTCTCACAGTTGATAGAATAATGCTGCCACTTTCCATCTTTATAGGAGCTTACCAGACCGCAGTCCGAAAGAACCTTCATGTGATGAGACAATGTAGGCTGTGTCACCTGTAATTCCTCCAGAAGGTTGCATCCGCACTTTTCTCCCTGAGTAAGCATCTCAATGATTCTCAGTCTATTTGTATCCGACATTGCCTTACAGATTGCTGCAACTTCTTCTCTTGTCATTTAGACCTCCTTACATAGATTAACATCTATGTGTAGATTATCACAAGCATAGATGTATGTCAATATATTTTATTGTAAAACATACCTATCAATTTCAAATGACGTGTATTTATTTTATTCCCCACACAAACATAACATTGTCTGTGACATCAATATCATCCGGGTTAATGTCAATATCATAAGTTTCATCCGGCTCACAGCTCCTGACGCAACATTCTTCCAGCATCAGTTTGTCCATTGGTCTTGATACAAAATCTATTTCCGCCCAGGGATAATCTATTGTCATAATCTCTCCCAGACTTACTCCCGATGCTTTTGAGAGTACATCTGCCTTGCCACAAAATCAACGACATGATCATCTACTTCCGATGTATATACGTCAAATCCATACGAACTAAACTCCATTTTTGCATAATACTCTGCATATCGACCTAACTGCATGGGACTTAACTCTGACCACTTCATTTTTGGCATATAAATCACACTCCAATCTATGAATACAGCTTATCCACTTCTTTTTCATACACTGATTCTGTCGCAGAATCAAACAATACCCATTCTACAATGTCAAAGCTATTCTCGTTATCCTCCAAAAATCTGCTTACCGTCTTTACCGCTATCTTTGCTGCAAGTTCTACCGGGAAACTATATACTCCGGTTGAAATAGAAGGAAATGCGATACTTCTTATCTCATGCTCAAGTGCCACCTGCATAGAATGAAAATAACAGCTTGCCAAAAG
>JBGVIB010000162.1:0-6758 GCA_045122835.1 Lachnospiraceae bacterium | reverse complement strand
GAGTAATAAGTACGAAAAAAACAGAACGGAGTGACGCATATGAGAATCGAAACTTATAACCAGGTTGCTCAGGTATATAAGGCAAATCAGACTCAGAAGATGGGTAAAGCTGAACGTGTCACTAGAAGGGATGAGGTTCAGATATCCAGTCTCGGAGCAGATTACCAGATTGCCAAAAAGGCAATGGCAGACATACCTGATGTACGAAAAGACAAAATTGCAGCGATTAAGGCCGGCATGGAGGCTGGTACTTACAAGGTGGATAGCAGTAACTTTGCAGATAAACTGTGTGAGAAGTATACGGATATACTTGGCTATTAATTATACGAAAGCATAATTAATAGCTTTCTTTTTGTTTAAAAAAGCTGAGGGGAGAAGGTAATGGCAAGTTTAATGGAAGATTTACTGGATGTATTGGGGAAAGAATGCGACAGATATGAAGCATTAGTAGAAGCATCCGCAGAAAAAACTCCTTTTATTGTGAAGGGAGATATTGAGAAAATTCAAGAATATACCGATATAGAACAAAGATACTTAGATCAGATTGCAAATCTGGAGAAAAAGCGTATAGAAGTTATTGGTGATATGGCAAATGTATTAAACAGAACTGTAGAAGAAATGACAATTACGAATTTGATCACTATGATAGGGAAGCAGCCAGAGGAACAGGCACAGCTAAAAGAATTACGGGATCGTTTGCGGGACGTTACTAAGAAGATGCGCGACGTAAATGAACGGAATAAGCTTTTAGTGGAGCAATCCATACAGCTGGTAGAATTTGATATGAATCTGATTCGAGGCTTGCGGCAGGCCCCGGAGACCAATAATTATAATAAAAATGCCGCTAATATAGGGGAAATTTATACAGGAAGTACAAGCTTTGATGCAAAGCAGTAAGGAGTTATAGGAGGATATATATAATGAGTTTATTTGGCAGTCTTTACGTGGGTGCATCTGGTATACAAGCCGGAATGAGCTCCTTAAATACAACAGCACATAACCTTTCTAATGTGGATACAAAAGGGTATACAAGACAGACTGTTGACCAGGCAGATCGAGCATATCTTAATGTAGGAAGTGCAGCAATTGCAGCTCTGCAGACAGGTATGGGAGTGTCGATTGCAGATGTAACCCAGTTCAGGGATGTATTCTTAGACAGACAGTACCGCACAGAGGCAGGCCGTTCCGGTTATTATGAAGCTATGTATGATGCGTCTTATGAAGTAGAGACTTATTTTCAGGAGACATTTGCAGAGGATAACCAGTCAAGCGTTCAGACTGCATTATCTGAATTACAGTATGCAATGAATGAAATGGCAAAAGATCCGGAGAGTAGTGTGAATAAAGAATTTTTTGTGTTGAAATCTATGCAGTTTTTAGAGAGAGCGCAGAACATTTACACAAGTCTCTGCGAATATCAGGACAGCTTAAATGACCAGATTAAATCAAAAGTTGACAGAATAAACGAACTTGGTAAGACCATATATGAGACCAATGCAAAGATTGGGGCAATAGAGGCTGGTAATGTAGAAGATGCCAATGATTACCGGGATGCGAGAAATCTGGCATTGGATGAATTGGCAAGTCTTGTAGATATTACTTACGAGACAGATGCTCATGGATATGTGAATGTTAAGATAGAAGGAACAACCTTTGTAAATGCAGCCCAGGTATATGAGATGGGCGTTGAAGTGGAGGATTTATCAACAGGATTTTATACTCCGGTATGGCCACATTTAGATGGACGGGAAGTGTTCCAATCCAATGTATATGTCAGCCCGGATAACGGAAATGATATTGGATATCTGAAGGGTCTGTTGTTAGCAAGGGGTGATCACCGTGCCACCTATGCAGATATTGAAGTACTGAACAGGGCAATTGATGGCGTGGCGGGTAATTCCATGACAGAGACAGAGGCAGAAAAAGCATATAATGAGACAATTAACACCTCTGTTGTTATGAAGGCACAGGCAGAATTTGACCAGTTAGTAAATGGTATTGTAACTGCAATTAATGACATATTGTGTAAAGATATCTATGCAGCAGAAGGTAATAAAGCACCGGAAGAATTGTTTGTCCGTTATACCGTACCGGAGCGTTTTGCAAAGCTTAGTAAGGAACAGATAGCGGCAGCAGGTATCGCAAAGGGAGAAGACGGATTTTACGTAACAGATGATGCAACGGCTGCAACAGTGAAGCTTTCACAGAATCCGGTAACCGGTGTATATGAAGTAGATGAAGCCGGTACCTATACACTGACCAATGAAGGTTATCTGGTGGATGAAGCTGGCTATTATGTCATGAATGAAGAACAGTATGAGGATGCCGCAGATATCTATGAAAAAGAGAATAATAAATACATGTACAAGAAAGGTGGTACATTTGCGGCAGAATCTCTTTATACAATCAGCAATTTAGTAATCAATCAGGATATTATAGAGGATAATGCAAAGCTTGATTTTATAACAGATGATGGCAAGGTTGATATGGCAAAGGCTGAGGAGTTAGCGTCTGTATGGGAAGAATCATTTAAGGGACTGAATCCGTGTACCCGTGGTGATCTTAATTATAATGTATATTACACATCATTTATGGATGAAATGGGAGAATTGACATCTAAATTTACCAGAATGTACCAAAATGAACAGGATTCTGTTTTATCAGTGGACAATACAAGACAGGGTGTGATTGGTGTGAATTCAGATGAAGAATTAACCAATATGATTCGTTATCAGAATGCATACAATGCCGCTTCGAGATATTTTAACGTAGTGGATGAGATGTTAGAGCATTTATTGACATCATTAGGATAACAGGGGGAATAAATATGGCATCAATGTTTACAGGTTTATATATTGCAAGCTCCGGCTTGAATGCATATCATCAGGCTTTAAATACAACAGCACATAATGCAGCCAATGCAGATACAGAAGGGTACTGCAGACAGTATACAGTGAGAACAGCTGCTGACGCTCTTAAGTTAAGCTCCAGAGATGGTATGCAGGGTATGGGTGTTAATATGACAGGCGTGGAGCAGTACCGTAACGAATTTTATGATTACCAGTATTGGAATAATAACAAAAAATTGGGAGAAGCAGAGATACATGAGTATTATATGTATCAGATAGAGAATTATTATAAGGGAAGCACCGTGGCAGATACAGATAATGCGTCAGCCGCTGATGATTTTGTATCTATTTTTGACACATTTCATAGTACCTTGGAAGAATTAAAGAAGCAGAACGGTACTTTAGAGACAAGAAACTCTGTGATTAGCCAGGGGCAGACAGTGGCGAAATATTTTAATGATCTCTATGCGAACATGCAGAACCTTCAGTCAGAAGCCAACTTAGAGATTAAAGATTTAGTATCCAGAATTAATGCAGTCAGTGAACAGATATGTGTTTTGAACAGAGAGATTAATACAATTGAAATGAATTGTGGAACTGCCAACGATCTTCGTGATCAGAGAGCACTTCTCATTGATGAATTATCCAAATATATACCAACCACGGTAAAAGAAACAGATGTGGTGGACAGTAACAATCCGGATCACTATACCGGTGCAACTACCTATGAAGTCCGGATTGCCGGCATGGTGTTAGTCAGCACCTTTGAGTTTAATACAATAGAGCTGACACCACGCTCATCGGATCAGAAGGTGAATCAGTGTGACGCCGAAGGATTGTATGATTTAAGCTGGAGTAACGGAAATTCATTTAATACAAACAACGCCTCTATGGGAGGACAGTTAAAGGCGCTCTTTGATATCCGTGATGGTGATAACAATGAGAACTTTACAGGAACCATTGCAGAGGCAGACGTGGCAACGAAGACTATCAAGATTACAGACAGCAGTGTGCAGGATGTGTATTCCTTAAATATTCCACAGAATGGAACCATTAAGGTAGGTGCGTCTTACATGGAATATGATTCCTTTGAAGTTACTGTGAACAGTGAAGGCGAATATGAATACACATTCCATTTAGATGACAGTGCAAAGATTCCGGATGCAGACAGTCTGTTAGTGGGACGTTCTGTTTCTGTTGGTTCAGGCAGAGATTATATGGGTGTACCATATTACATGTCCCAGATGAATCAGTTTTTGAGAAAGTATACAGAAGAATTTAATTCTATTTATGAAGGAAATGATGATTTGAATGGGAATCCTTCCGGCAATTTCTTTACTTGTGAAAATGTAGTAAGTGGTTTAGAACAGCACATGTCCACATTTACAGGCGGATATAGCAGTGAGTTTGGTTATTGTGACGGACAGGCGGAAAATACGAGTTATTATTTAATGACGGCAGAAAATATCATGGTTGCCACTGACCTTGTTAAAGACCCGTCCAGATTATCTACAACGACAGATATTGACAGTGGTGTGGATCAGTATGACATTATTGACAGATTAATCAATTTATCGGATCAGAAGAATTTATACCGTGGTTCTTCTCCAAGGGAATTCTTACAGTGTATACTGACAGATATTACCATGGATATGAATCGTGCCAGTACATTAGCAGTAAATTATGACAACATTGTGAATACCATTGACACAAAGCGTCTTTCTGTATCAGCAGTGGATAAAGACGAAGAGGCAGTTGACCTTGTAAAATTCCAGAATGCATATAACCTTTGTGCAAGAATGGTTACAACAATGACAGAACTTTATGATAGATTAATTTTAGAGACAGGTGTATAAATATAGAGTAAAAAGGGGGAACCTATCATGGCAATGCGCGTAACAGACAAAATGATGAGTCAGAATTCGATTCGAAATGTGAATTCGAATAAGAGCCGTATGGATACATTACAGACACAATATGCAACACAGAAAAAGATTACAAGACCGTCGGACGATCCGATTATTGCAATGCGCTCCCTGCGTCTGCGTAGTACAAAGAACCAGCTGACCCAGTATGTAGACCGTAATCTCCCGGATGCCCAGTCCTGGTTAGAATTGACAGAGGATACTCTAGATTCTGTGGGAAATATGATGCAGTATATGTACAGAGAATTGATACAGGCATCTCAAGATCAGGAGTCCATTGACCGTGAAAAAATAATTGAATCCTTACAGGCTTATAAGGAACGCATATATTCGGAAGCAAACGCGGATTATGCAGGAAGAACGTTATTTTCAGGCTATCGCACAGACAGCGATGTAACCTTCCGAACCGATGAGACAGATGTCCGTTATGAGATTAGCGAGACACTGTCCGCTACAGACATTACCAGTGCCTCCTATATCGTAAATAAGACAAAGATGAATACCACATCATTAGATACGGTAACAAACGATGAGCTTCCACAGGACGTAACAGTATCCCGAATTCGTCTTGGCTATGCTCAGTTAGAGAACGCGGATGACATTACCAGTATTGAGTATAAGAAGACAGCAGACATTACGGCAACACGTGTAGTGGAGAATAACAACCCAACGGTGCAGATTGATGGTGGTGGTAAGATTACCATTGAAAATAATAGCGATGGTACAACCGGAGTGACAATCACAGATGGTTCTGTTACAAACACTTACACATTAGACAAAGCAGGACGTTTCGTTTCAGCTGGTGGAAATTCAGAAAATATTTCAGCACGTATTAATGGTGGTGGCAATCTTGTAGTAGAATTTTCAAATAGTACATTGGCGCAGTCAAGTAATAAAGGCTTGAACGTAGCGACAGGCAGTAATGATGTACAATCAACAAAGCTGACTATAACAGCAGCCTTAAACGGTGTAATAGTAGGTGATTTAGAAGCAAGCTATGAACTTCAGATTGATGGAGGGTATGTAGATGGCAATGATGATGCTGCATTAGATGCTGCATATCAGAGTACAATAGATGGTGATAAGAATATCACATTATTAACAGAAACAGGAGAACTCTTAATCAGTGACACTGTCCGTAAGGAATTAGAATGCTTAAAGACAATCAATGGAAAAGAGCCAATTTCCGTAACCTATCGTAAGTCTGGATTTGCACAGAATGAAGTGCGTCCGGAACAGTTATATGATTGTGTTGACATGTCAAATGCAGATTCCGATGAATGGAA
Organism: Lachnospiraceae bacterium; assembly: GCA_045122835.1. GTDB lineage: Bacteria > Bacillota > Clostridia > Lachnospirales > Lachnospiraceae > JBGVMW01. The sequence continues at coordinate 698 of JBGVIB010000162.1, read as the reverse complement.
AACATACTATTATGAAACGGATGAAATCGAATACACAGTGGGCTCCAACCAGAATGTTCACGTGAATGTCAATGCAAGTGAAGTATTCCAGCCGGATCTAGGACGTGATATTGATGAATTAGTGCGGGTATTGCAGCAAAGTATGACAGCAGACAAGAAAATCGAAGAGATTAATGCTATGCTTAAAGATACAAAATACGCAGATGACGCCAGCCAGGCTGCCTTAAAGAGTATGTTGGATGCAGCAGAGAAAGAAGCTTCTGCAGCGAAAAATATCCTTCAGACAGCATTGGGTCATAATGTGACAACAATACAGGAATATATGTCTAATGTGTCATCCACTCAGGCGAATGTAGGTAACCGGTTGGCACAGATTGAGGTTATTACAACAAGAATGGAGGATCAGAAAAGTAATGTAGAAGCATTGCAATCCTCTAATGAAGATAAAGATATAGAAGAGATTTTGGTAGAATACAATTCGGCATATGCCGCATATCAAGCATCGCTGACCGCAATTGGAAAGATTTCGGAGGTTTCTTTGCTGAATTATATTTAAAGAGAAAGTGTGGGAGACAAAGCATGGTAGTAAACACCAGAATATTCGGGGAAATAGATATCGAAGAAAGTAAAATTATTACATTTGAAAAAGGAATCATAGGAATGCCGGATTTCAAAAAATTCACATTAATCTATGACAG
>JBGVIB010000161.1:0-54671 GCA_045122835.1 Lachnospiraceae bacterium | reverse complement strand
GCAAAGTCAAATCTGATGTTGGTATCCTTTTGAATAATAGTATAAAGTGTAGTGGCACTGATGCCGGTTTCTTTAGCAATCTTACGCACATTGGTACCTTTGTTATTAATGTGTTCTTTTAGTTTCTTCCCATCGCCCATGAGCAACCTCCTATATTCATACATAGAAAAAATACGAAAAACATAATTATAATATCCATATTAGCATATTTACGAAAAACATAAAAGAGGTAATTACAAAAAATATTATTTACGAAAATTGTAAAAGTATTTTTACGAAGTTTTGACAAAGAAAAGATAAGATGCTAGTATAAGTTTACGAAAATCGTACACAAATAAAATACAAGAGATGTAATGAAATTAGAAATGAAGAAGGGAGTACGAATATATGGCGAATTATCAATATATGATGAGTGCGGAAGATGTTGCAAAAGAACTGAATTGTTCCAAATCTCACGCATACAAGCTTATTAAGTCGATGAACAAGGAATTGGATAGTCAGGGTTATGTGACAATGCCTGGGCGAATTTGCAGGGTTATGGCTATAAGAATGTAAAGGAGTTTCTGGCTGAATATAAGGCTTCCAAGGCGGAGTATACCGATTATCTGTCGGCAGTTGCAAGGTGGGAACAGCAGACTGGAAATAAGGTAGAGCCGGACAGTTTAAAAGCAAAGTTGCAAAGAAAGACGCAGGAAGTAAAGGAACGAGAAAATAATAGACAGAGCCATCATTACAGAGCGGATAGTGGTGGCAGATAGGAGCAGTTTATGGAGAAACACATCATTGGAGAAAATGGAATTGGTTACACGCTTGGAGAGGATGGAATGTATTACCCGGATTTGCAGTTACTGGAAGGTACGCACTATGAGATTGGCAAGTATGGACGAATGCGGTGGGAGTATTTGAAAAAACACCAAAGAGGGGAATATATCAAGCTACTTATGGATGGGCGATTGAATGAGCATTTGCATGAGGTTGATATACAATGTTATGAGAGATTAGAGCTTCTTGTAGAGCAGATGAAAGCCGGAGCAGGGATTACGGAAGAATTAAAAGCTACCGACCAGATGAAGTGGGTAGGGCTGATGAATAATGTGAGAAGTTCGGCAGAAGAAATTGTATTAAAAGAACTGATATATGTGTAGTGTGGGTGCGGAGCGTAATGCTCCGCATTCTTAAATTCTTGGTGCAAAATAACTTCTGTTATGATATACTCATTTTGGGTTAAGAGAAAACTTTGAAGTTTGCGAGGTAAATAGGTGGATAATGCGAAAAACAAAAAAAATATAATCACAATTGGAATTTCTTTGATAAGTATATTGTCAATAATATGTGTGCTTATATATCCAAGCGTGTATGAATATCAGAGTAAAGCACGACATTTTGATGATTTTGAAAAAGGGATTACAAATGATATCTTGGAGAGTAATATTGTAATTGTCAAATATGAAGAAATGGAAAAAGACAATGTTACAACTTTTTCTTATAGTGTTGGTGCAAGTGGAGTTATATTTGATTCGGAGAATGATACATATTATGCATTAACCGCATATCATGTTGTGCAAGACATTGAAAATGCAGATTATATAGTAATGCCATATGGTTCTCCTACATATTCAGAATACTGCAAAGATAGTGAATCGCATATTCCAAATGAACTATACTACGAACAATTTGAAAAAGCACAGATAGTTTGTGTGGATGAAGAATATGATTTGGCAGTGATTTCATTTAAATCAGACCAAGAATTGACTACACTTTCAATATGCAACAATAATCCGCAATATAATGAAAAAATTATGGTTATTAGTAATCCTAAGGGAGAACGGTTTGTTTGTTCCTATGGAACAATACTCTCAAGAAAGTACTATGTGTTTACGAGTGATGACAAATTACCATCCACAAATACATTTAAACACAGTGCATATATAAGTAGTGGAAGTAGCGGAAGTGTAGTGTTGAATCAGCAAATGGAAATAGTTGGGATAAATATAGGAGGCGGTACTGATTTTATGAATAGATTTAGGTACGGTGCGATGGTACCTTGTGAATTAGTTTGTGAATTTCTTAAAAATAATTATTTTAGTATTTAGTCAAATTTAAATGCATCGAGAACACAAACTTGCAGTTTGGTTAAGAGATGTATTCCGGTGCCAAGAAATCATGTAAATAAAAATAAGACGGCTAAAAATAAAGAAAATATGCAGATTTTAGCCATAAAATGCATAGAAAATACATCATAAAACGCTATTCATATAGCGTGAAGGTGGACGTACTGTAGGTTCAGGTAGAGTTGCTACTATCGTTGAATAATTTTCAAGCGATAGCGTCTACAAAAAGTTAGATTTTATAGGGCTTTCCGAGTATTCGGGAAGCCCTTTTTGCATCTTGAAAAATGGAATGATAAAAAACAGAGTCAGCGGTACCAAAACGGTACCAAAAATAAAAGTCCAGTGAAAATTAGCTATTCACTGGAGTCATTTTATAATAACCTTTAATCTGTTTTACATGTTCTGCCCGTTCCGGGTCTTTATGATACTGTAACTTAAATCGTATGGTTTCCATCTAGCACGTCATTCAATCCATCTGAGAGTGTTGAATAAAACATGACAAAAGTCATATTCAAAATAGTTCTTTTTTCACTACCATCCCCTTTCTGAAATTGGTATCATATCATTGCAGCAAGAAATAGCTAATGAAGGAGAATGTAATGGAAGATATCATTTTAAAAACCACTGATTTAACAAAGAAATACAACAATAAGGTAGTTGTTGATAATTTAAATATTGAAATCCGAAAGGGTGAGATTTTCGGATTATTAGGACCGAATGGAGCAGGTAAGAGTACCACTATGAATATGATTTGTTCCATTGTGCGTCCAACGGCAGGAGAGATTGAATTGCTTAGAAAGAATCCCTGGAAGCAGAAAAAGGATGTAATTCATAAAATTGGTTACATTCCACAGGAGCTAGCAATTCATGGTAATCTTAAAGCGTGGGAGAATGTAGAGTTATTTACTTCCCTTTATGGAATAAAGGGGCAGCAATTAAAAAATGCAGTAAATGAATCGTTAGAGTATGTTGGTTTGTTAGAACGTAAGCAGGAATTTGCCAAGAATTTTTCTGGAGGTATGAAACGAAGATTAAATATAGCCTGTGCGCTGGGGCATAATCCAGAGTTGTTGATTTTCGATGAGCCTACTGTGGGTATTGATCCCCAGTCCAGAAATTTTATTCTGGATAAAATTAAGGAGTCAAATCAAAAAGGAGCTACAGTTATTTACACAAGTCACTATATGGAAGAAGTAGAAGCAATCTGTACCAGAATTGCTATTATGGATAATGGAAAAATTATTGCGTGTGGAACCAGCGAGGAACTGAAAAAACTAGTTAGCGATGGAGATGAAACGATTACATTAGAGGAAGTATTCTTGACACTTACAGGCAAGAAACTAAGAGATTATGGGGAATAGTGAGGGATAGATATGATTCGTTATTTGATAAAAAATAATTTTAAACTCATGTTCCGCAACACGTGGAGCATGATTACTATGTTGCTGGGGCCTATATTGGTTATTGCAGTATTATCCAGTGCATTTTCTGAGCTAATGAAGTCTTACGAAGGAGTGGATGAATTTGCAGTAGGATACAGGACACAAGAGTCCGCAGAAAATAATGTGATGATTGAATCTGCTAAGCTTGCAGGAGAGGAATCCGGTATTCTTTTTTACGAATATCCGGAAGGCGAAATAAAAGATGTTATGGAGAAGAATAAGCTTGCAGGATTTGTAGAGTTTCTCGGTGATACATATGTGGTATATAAGAGTGCAGATTATGAGGTAGAAGGTATTACCTTGGAATATTTTATGCACAAAGTGATGAATGCAGGGGTGAATGTTTCCCTGCAACTGCAAGAACAAAAGAACATTATTTTGCCTGTAGAAGAACTGAAATTTATGCCGGCAGTTAATGCAAGAGATTATTATGGCATCATTTACATTGTTTACTTTTGCTGGTGTGGAATGATATGCGCAACGGGAGTTCTCAGTAATGAAAAGAAATATGGAATTGTGCGAAGATTTCAGGTTTCCAATATATCTGAGGCGAAAAATTATCTGGGAAAGTTCATTCCAATTATTTTTACAGTAGCAGTTGGTATGGCGATTGCTACAGGAATTACGATATTGTTTTATGATATACATTGGGGAAATCCTATCTTATCAATACTCATTGTCTTTATGATGATAGTAGCAGGAGCGGCATTGGGCATGATGCTTTACAATATTTCAGACAGCCTGGTAATTACCATTATTATGCAATTTACGATAGTGTGGTTTCTGGGATTTTTTGGTGGTAGTTTTGAAACTTATATGTTTTCAGGTATATCGGATACGCTGAAGCATTTGTCGCCAATATACCATGGTAATCGGGCACTGGTAGAACTTTCATGTATGGGTGAAAGCAATTATGTAGCCAGTGCGGTAGGGTATTCTTTGGCAATTACTATGGTTTGTTCTGCGATTGGCATATTAGCAGGTAGCATCAGAAAGAGAGGTAGAGCATGATAGAATTAGTGAAGATGAGCCTCAAATTATTATTGAGAAACAAAGGATTTTTGTTTTTCCTAATAGTAACACCAGTATTATCAGCATTTATTCTAAGTATGAAAATGGAACATACAGTGTATAATGATAATTCGGACAAAGCAGTTATTTTAGAATTAAAGGATTATGACGAAAAAGCAGTTTATGTGGGAGATACATCAGCTTGTATCATAAAAGTATATGATGCATCAAACTCTGAATTGTCGGAATATATATTAAATGAAATGGCTGCAACCGGTATGTTTTCGGTTTGTCGGGGGGATGTCAGTGACTTGACAGAGGAAGAAGTAGAGGAAGTTGCAAAAAAGGCTGCTTTTGATGATAGGGCAAGTATGTTGCTTTATCTGAAAGAAGATTTCGATGAGGCAATATTAGATGGTACATGGGAACAGGGTATAAAACTATATGCTGTATCAGGGGATGAGCGCCAGGAGCTTTTTATAGAGGAGCTTACAGATTTATTTGCCAGAATAAAGCAGGTGCAAAGTATTGCAGGCGATGACATAACTGTGATGTTAGAGTTGCTTACAGACATTCAGGACAAGTTACCTGAAAAGAGGGTAGTGAATCTTGCAGGCAAGGAAGATGTTGAGCTAACGGAGCAACAGGTAAATCAGCGGGCTCAAATCGGTTATGCATTTGCGTTTATTACCTTAGGATTTTTGTTCTGTGGTGTTTGTGTAGCACATTCTGTGATTGAGGAACAGAATAATAAGGTATTTACCAGAGTCATGTTGACAAAGTTAAGTGGTAGAGATTACTTTGTATCTAAATTTGTGGTAGCGTTTGTAATCAGTGTAATGCAGACTCTGGTGCTTGCAGTTTGTTTATTCTTTATTCCCGGGCTGGATGTTGGAATGAGCATCATGAGTTTTCTGGTGATAATCTTCCTATTGGGATTGATATTTAGTACCTTAAGTCTTTTGCTGGGTGTGGTTCTTGGAGATGTTATGAGTTCTAACTACGCAGTGTTTGCAATTTGGAGCATTTCAGCATTGCTTGCAGGTTTATATTTTCCTTTGGATGATACAACGAAAGGGCTGAAAACACTTTCTTATCTTATGCCACAGAAATGGTTTATGGATGCATCAGAATTATTATTAATAGGGGACAAAAGTGCCTATTTTATGGTATTATGTGTTACAGTAGCCTACTTGATTGTTATTATCAGCGTAGGTGGTGTGGGGCTTAAGATTAAGAGGTACGAATAGAGAGGATAGGCGTATGGAAGAACGACTCAGGGAGCACTATTTTGTCCTGCTTCGAATTGCATTATTGCTAATATTAGAAATATATATTGTTTTAACGCAGTCTGTGTTGACAGGGGCATCTGTAAAGGTGCTCCTGATTCTTGCGTTATTTATTGGAATAATTGCAGGAAAGGAATTGGTGGAGCGTTGGACTAAGGTTTTGTTTTTGGGGATAGCGGGAGTTCTGTTGTTTATTATACTGTTTACCTTGGGAACAACATTTACTTTGTTAGGCGTTTTTCTATGTTATGAGATATTAACACATTTTAGACCGCGTATAGTTTGGTATTTGATTCCTTTAGGATTTGCTTTTGTGCCTAGTGTAATAGGTAGTTCAGTACAGTTAATCATAGGAGTTTTAATTGGATTTACTTACTGCCAGCATGATTTTGTGGTAGAATCTTACCAGAAGCAGACTAAAGAAGATACGCTTATGGAACAGACACTAAAGCATAGCATGAATCAAAGGGAGCATGAAATGCAGGAGGAAGTTCGAAAGAGTTTATTGATGGCAGAAAATCAAATGTTGGAAGAGCGGGCAGAGCTTTCTCAAACTTTGCATGATAAGTTGGGGCATAACATTAATGGTTCTGTATATCAGTTGGAAGCAGTGAAGGTGCTAATGGAAAAGGAGCCAGAAGCATCTAAGAAAATGATACAGGCAGTCATTGATCAGCTCCGCGGTGGTATGGATGAAATCCGGGTAATTCTTAGAAAGGAGCGTCCGAAGAAGTACAAGCTTGCCCTATTACAGTTAGAGAAACTTTGTGAGGACTGCAGGTCAAAAGGAGTAGAGGCAGAACTGATAACAGAGGGGGAGCTGAAAGAGATTCCGGAGAGGCACTTGGAAGTCATTTTGGACAATGCGTATGAAGCGGTATCCAATTCCATGAAATATGCGAAGTGTAGCAGAATAAAAATCAGTGTACATGTATTGAATCAAATGATACGCTGTAGTATATCGGATAATGGCGTAGGCTGTAAGGAAGTGATTGATGGAATGGGAATCTCGGGAATGCGAAAAAGAGTGAGGGAAATGAATGGTATTCTGGATTTTGAAACAGAAGCCGGATTTACAATCAATATGTTGCTGCCGTTGTAGGAAGGTGTGAAATCATGGACAAGATAAAAGTAATGATTGCGGATGATAGTGATTTTGTAAGAGATGGAATGCGGATTATATTGGATGTGGATGAGGATTTTGACGTGATTGGCTGTGCCAGGAATGGTCGTGAGGCTATTGAAATTGCCAGGGAAAATGCTCCAGACATTTTTCTGATGGATATCCAGATGCCTGAGATGGATGGCATTGAAGCTACAAAATATATTGTAGAACATAATTTGGGAAAGGTTTTGATTCTCACTACCTTTGATGATGATGAGCTGGTACAAAATGCATTGAAGAATGGGGCAAAGGGATATCTGATTAAGAACCATACACCGGAACATTTAAAGCAGATGATTAAATCTGTATACAATGGCACCGGTGTTATGGAAGAAGCTATTTTAGAGAGTCTTGCAAAAAATACAGATGCTAAGGCAAGTGTTTTTTGCGAAGATGGTTACACCGCACGGGAAATGGATATTGTTAAGGCAGTTGCAGAGGGACTATCCAATAAGGAGATTGCGAATCGTCTTTTTATCACAGAAGGAACAGTGAAGAATTATATCACTTCAATTCTGGCAAAGGAGAATTTGTCACATAGAACGGCACTGGCGGTGTACTATCTAACTGGGAAGAAACCCGAATAAATAATGAAAAGCATTATATAATTGATTTGTTTCATATTCGCGATATAATATTGATGGAAACGTTAAAATAATTTTTGGGGCAAATAGTAGCGATTTATCAGTATAGGAGGACATGTATCATGAAGATATCATTTGCGGTAAAACAAGTGGAATATGCTAAGCGAACAGGTAACTTAAATGTAGAAGCCAGCGGAGTAGTAAAAAGCAAGAAACATTTCCCATACTATAGATCAGAAAATGGTACGGTAGAGATTTTCAAACCTTTATCGAAAACAAAGCCACTCACAACACCATTGTTTGCATTTGCCGAAGTTTTCTGGTCAAATGTAATTGATGAATACTTCATGGATGCACCACGTTATCAGTTGGCTGTTTGCTCAGGATATTCAGAAGAACAACCGAAATATTATGATTATGGAACATTAGTACCGTCTGTTTGTGACGAAGGAGAGCATCTTGTAAATCTACTTGAGTATTATCGAAATCACCCAGATCCACATGTAGATATTGATAATTACATTAATTACTGTATGCTTTTTTATGATTACACAGATATATTTGAATCCTCAGTTATACAGGAAAATGTTAAGATTGGTGAAGAACTTGCCATGCAGATATTGCTTTCTATCTTGAAAGGGGATCAGAATTATCATTATGAAAATGTAGCATTTGTTTGCGATGAAGAAAATAATGTATTGCGTTTAGCACCGGTAATCGATCATGAATTTTCGACTATGTTTTTATTCCCGGAGGATTTAGAGAGAAATATTACTTTTTTTAGGGATTTGCTGAGTTCCATTGCAGGGGTAGAAACGACAGAGGATATAAAAACAAAAGATGAAGCAGAAAGACAGCTGCTGATACAAAGCACCACAAATCTGAACCGGAATATTCGCTACATATCCTCCCAGTATCCTAATGTGGCTGCATCATTTTTAGAGAAATTAGAAAAATTTGAGAAGGATATAGATGACATTCGTATCTATGATGAGGGGTATGTATTTCCGTGTAACTCTTATTCTTTCAAAATTGGTCAGGCAAGATATAAAAATTATGATGAAGAACAGGCGATAGAGTTAGAGAAAACCATGAGATATTATGATATTGACCTGACTGTATTTGAAAAAGTTTTGAAAAGTGAGATTGAGAAAGTAATAAAGAGTTTGCGGAAGGAACTAGAGCGTGTTTGAAATATAACTGCTTATGAAGTATATGTATAGTTATTATGACAATACATGCAGTGTTGCTTTTGTGTATATCCATTAATGGTATTGTAAGAATTAAAAATGGTCAGAAAAGAGTGTTAATATCAGGCTTTTTTATGAAACTTTTAGTTACCTGGATGGGATTAGGCTTGTCAATTTCTCTATTTCCAATTATAATGGAAAAGGTAAAAGTTTGTTCGTGTAGGAACGATGGAAATGAGGAACGAAAATGAGTCATTCAAATGTTGCACCATTTGTGAAGTGGGCTGGTGGGAAGCGCCAGTTGCTGCCACAGATAAAGGAGAGAATGCCTGAAAAATATAATACATATTATGAGCCATTTGTAGGTGGTGGTGCGGTAACATTTGAATTGCTGCCAGAAAATGCGGTGATAAATGATATCAACAAAGCATTGGTGAATGCCTACAGACAGATTTGTAATGAGCCGGACGCATTTCTTAAGGGAGTAGGAAAGCTTGACAGTGAAATGTGGGAAGATGGCAAGGAATATTATTATATGCTTCGTGAGCATTATAATGACAAGATGTTAAAGTCAGAATATGATGTGGAGTTAGCTGCACTATTTGTATTTATCAATAAGCACTGCTTTAATGGCTTGTATAGAGTGAATGGCAGAGGACTTTTTAATGTGCCATATAATAACAGTCGTAGGAAATCCGTGGATGAGGACTCTATTCTTGCAGTGTCAAAATTTCTAAAGGGTGTGACGATTTTGGAGGGGGATTTTGAAGCTGCCTGTGCAAATGCCACAGAGGGGGATTTTGTATTTATAGACAGCCCCTATGCGCCATTGAATCCAACCTCCTTTGAATCATATACAAAAGAGGGGTTTGATATGGAAAGCCACAAGCGTCTGGCAAGGCTTTTTGATGAATTAACAGAGCGGGGCTGTCATTGCATGCTGACCAATCACAATACAGAGCTGATTAATCAGTTGTATGGCGACAAAGGTTATAAAATAGACGTAGTAAGTGTGAAACGTATGATTAATTCGGATGCCACCAACCGGGTGGGGGAAGAAGTGATAATATGCAATTACTAATTAGATTAGAAGTGTGTATATGATGAAAGAAATTTATTTTGATTGGATTTATAATTGCTGGTATGAACATAATGTATACTAACAATGGTGATTTTGAAGGTACTAAATAGTTACGAGTTATAAAAATAAAGGGGAATTGCGATAATGGATAACTTATTTGAGAAAAAAGTGCCATTCTATTTTGAAACAGAAGAAACCAGGCTGATATTAGGTGATTCCTTCAAATTGTTAGCGAAAATGAAACCGGAATCTGTAGATATGATTTTTGCAGATCCGCCCTACTTTTTAAGTAATGATGGCATTACCTGTCAGGGTGGAAAGATGGTTTCTGTAAATAAAGGATCATGGGATAAGCTTTCAGAAAGTGGAACCAGTGTGAACGAGAAGCACAAGTTTAACAGAAAGTGGATAAAATTATGTAAAAGAGTGTTAAAACCGAATGGTACCATTTGGATATCAGGAACGTTACACAATATATATTCTATTGGTATGGCGTTGGAGCAGGAAGGCTTCAAGATAATCAACAACATAACCTGGCAGAAGACCAATCCACCGCCAAACTTAGCATGTCGATGCTTCACACATTCTACAGAAACCATTTTGTGGGCGAAGAAGAATGAAAAGAAGTCCCGGCATTTTTTTAATTACCAGAAAATGAAAGAAATGAATGGCGGAAAGCAGATGAAGGACGTGTGGACAGGTTCTCTTACTAAGCCGTTAGAAAAAACAGAAGGTAAGCATCCAACCCAGAAACCGGAATATTTATTGGAAAGAATTGTTCTGGCTTCTACAGTGGAAGGACAGGCAATATTGGACCCGTTTTGTGGTTCGGGAACGACAGGAGTGGAAGCGGTACGGTTAGGCAGGAAATTCATTGGAATAGATGTGAGTGAAGAATATTTAGAGATAAGTAAGAGAAGATTGGAGAAGGAATATGGATTGAAACCGTAATATGGTTACTGTGTGGTGTTTCAGTGGAGTTATTTCCGAGACACTATACTAGATGACAGGATAAATAGGAAGGTACTTTTATGAGAGATTTTGATACATGGCTTAATAAATTCAGACCAAGCATATCAAGCTATGATTATTATATTGATTTTGAAAAGGTTGTAAGAAATGTGGATGATATCAAGATAGAATTAAATATCTTAAATTCACTAATAGGTTCAAAAAATATAGAAGAAGATTTTGAAAGAATTGTTAAAAAATATCCGGAAACATTGGCCTGTGTGCCGTTATTGCTGGCAGTGCGGGGCTATGAAATTTATGCCCAGGATGAGGAAGGGGCATATCTATACAATTTTAAAAACATAAATTATGATGTGGAACAGTACAAGGTGTTTATGCGTAAGACAGGGTTATTTGATATGATTGCCAATCACCTGGTAAATAACCTTGTGGATTTTGCACTTGGCATTGAAACAGGGCTGGATTCCAATGGACGCAAGAACCGGGGCGGTCACCAGATGGAAGATTTGGTGGAGAAATACATAGTGGCTGCCGGTTTTGTAAAAGAGGAAACCTATTTCAAAGAAATGTATTTAAAGGATATTGAGAGTAAGTGGAATATGGATTTATCAGCTCTATCCAATCAGGGAAAAGCAGCAAAGCGATTCGACTTTGTAATAAAGACTGATAAAATGATATATGCCATTGAAACAAATTTCTACGCCAGTGGTGGCTCTAAGCTGAATGAAACGGCAAGAAGCTATAAAATGTTGTCTCAGGAAGCCGATACCATAGACGGATTTACCTTTGTGTGGTTCACAGATGGAATTGGCTGGAAAAGTGCCAGAGGCAATTTGCGCGAAACATTTGAAGTTATGGAGCATGTCTACAATATTGACGACATGGAAAATGGGGTAATGTGTGGTTTTAAGAGATAACAAGGTTGTAAGAATCACATTTTCACAACATGGAAAAGCCGTTAAAGAGGCAGAATGAGAGGAAATTATGCAAAACAAAACACTAATGCAATACTTTGAGTGGTATTTGCCAGAAAATGGGCTGCACTGGGAGCGTTGTGTAGCACAGGCTGCAGAATTAAAGAGGGCAGGCATCAACATGGTGTGGCTGCCGCCTGCATATAAGGGTGCAGCAGGAAGTAAAAGTGTAGGATATGATGTGTACGATACCTATGATTTAGGTGAGTTTGAACAGAAGGGCTCCGTTGCCACAAAATATGGAACAAAAGAGTGCTATTTGAAGGCAGTGCAGGAATTTCAGAAAAATGGAATCGAAGTGTTTGCTGATATTGTTTTAAATCACATGATGGGCGCAGACGGAACCGAAGAAGTGCAGGTAAACGAACAACAAGCCACAAATAGAAATGAAAGTATTGGAGACAAACAGAAGATTCAGGCATGGACAAAATTTGAATTTCCTGGAAGAAATAATAAATATTCTAATTACAAGTGGAGTGCAGCAAATTTCAGTGGTACGGATTGGGCTCAGGATAAGAACCGGGGAGGTATTTTCCGCTTTGAGGGAAAGAACTGGAATGGACCAACGGATAGTGAAAATGGCAACTATGATTATCTGATGGGAGTGGATTTGGATACCGATTATCCGGGAACAAAGCAGGCAGTAACCGATTGGGGAAAATGGTATTTAGATACGGTTCATATGGATGGATTTCGTCTGGATGCTGTGAAGCATATTGATTTTGATTTTTATAGAGAGTGGCTGAAGATGATGCGTGACCATGCGGGAAAAGATTTCTTTGTAGTGGGTGAGTATTGGTCTCCTGATTTAGAAAAGCTGAAGCATTATCTGGATGCAATGGAACATTCCCTTTCGTTGTTTGATGTACCTTTGCATTTTTCTTTTTTAAGAGCAGCAACATCGGATGGGAATTTTGATATGAGTAAGTTGTTTGAAGGTTCATTGGTAAAGGAACAACCAAAAAATGCAATGACTTTTGTGGACAATCATGACACCCAGCCGGGGCAGGCATTAGTTTCCTTTATACCTGCATGGTTTAAACCTATCGCTTATGCAATCATATTGCTTCGCAAAGAGGGTATTCCGTGTGTATTTTATGGCGACTATTACGGAATTCCACATGACCGTATTCCACCAGTGCCGGGACTGAAAAAGCTGATAAAATTAAGGGAATTATTTGCTTACGGTGAACAGAGGGATTATCTGGATGATTCTTCCGTGATTGGCTTTACCCGCAGTGGTGATAGCGAACATCCGGATTCTGGAATGGCGGTGATAGCAACAGATTCTGTCAGTGGCACAAAGAAAATGCAGGTAGGAGAAGCTTTTGCAGGCCACAGATTTTTTGATGTAATGTGTTGCTGCCACGAGCCTGTGATTTTGGATGAAACAGGAAGCGGAGTGTTTCAGGTAGATGGTGGTTCTGTTTCTGTGTGGGTTCCGGAAGCAGCTTATCGAAGGATATGCACAGAAGTAGAGTAGAGAACAAGGATACATTATGAAAAGGAGCTCCTGCAAAATAACTGAGTAATCAGTCATAGTGAAGGAACTCCTTTATTTCGAAGACACTATACTAGAGCGTGTCCCCAGATTGCAGGAATGAATTTGGGGACACGCTCTAGTGCATTGTATCATTGACGCATTCGCATTTCTTTGTTACAATGATTAGATATCGTAAGAAAAAGGAGATTTCGGAATGAATATCAAGTGGAAAGATTGGTTTACAATTCCTAATATACTCGTTTATATAAGAATTTTACTATTGCCAGTATTTATATATATTTATTTGCACGCAGAGGGGCCAGAGGATTATATTGCAGCAGCTCTTGTAATTGGGGTGCAGGGCTTGACAGATTTGTTTGATGGTATGATTGCAAGAAAATTTAACCAGATAACAGAACTGGGGAAATTTTTAGATCCGGTAGCTGACAAGTTGACACAGGGGACATGGGTGTTCTGTTTACTCAGCAGATACCCTATGATGTGGGTTTTAGCAGGATTTTTTGTGGTCAAAGAAGGATTTATGCTGGTGATGGGAGCGGTAATGCTCCGTCATAATGGAAGGAAATTAGATGGTGCATTGTGGTGCGGTAAAGTGTGTACCACCGTGTTGGATATATCCATGTTTTTACTTTTGCTACTGCCTATATTACCAGATATGATTTTGTATATAGTCATTACTATTTGTCTGGGATTTATGTTATGGTCATTTGTAACCTATGCAACAGAGTTTAGAAAGATGTGGGATCTTGAGCGTCTGATTGGATAAATACATACATGATTAAGAAAGTAAATAGTTACAGTAAATAATAGAATTCGGTAAGCTGATACGCATCTGTATCAGCTTTTTTGATTGTAAAAAAATGTCTAATTGAGAAAAAAACACCATTTTCATTTATTGTAAATAAAAACACCACTTTACAACTTTTTTGAAATAAAAGATGCCGCACAAGGCACTTTCAATGTATAATAAATTTGCGACAATAAATAAACAAAGGAGTGACCTCATACGGCAAATTTATTATACAACGAAAAGAATATAATTGGTAGACTATTTCGATATTTTCAAATATATTTTTTAGGATTTCCTGTTCCAACTATGGAAAGATAATAAAAGAAGTGGGTGAAATGAAACGTTTCGCTCGCTTCTTTTTATTACTAAGGCGGTTAAAATTCAATGTTGAATGTGCAGATAAACAGTTTCTGTGATTCCTAATCTAATGAAACAAAAAAATATAAATTTTTTCTTAATATCTAGTCTGCAATTGCAGTTCCCACTCAAAAAGAGTATAATTGCTTTAGATTTATGTAAAATTATGCAAATATTTGTCGAGAATATACATTTTAATGCAATAAACAAGGGAAAGAGGGAAGTGTAATATGCAGGTACCATATATAGATTATGAATTTCCAACAGGACAGAAGGTAGTGCTGGTTGGAAAAAAACAGCGAAAGAACAAAGTTATAATAGATGGCATTTCATTAGATTCTGCTTATAGTTTTTCGGATGAAGTATATTTAATCGATCATTTTAATATTGAACCAGAAGATCAGATTATCTATCTTATTGGACATGGAAAAAAAGGAAAGGCAAGAATAGAAAACTGGTCATTAGACGAGATAGCAGATAGACTCATAGCAGCAGGCTGGGACGGACAGGCTATTTACATGGCATCTGACTATTCGGCAATGCCCCTTAAGAAGAGAAGAAAAAATGCATGTAGAACAGCATGTAAAGAATTGGATGATAAGTTAAAAGAACGTTTAGAGAGGAAATTAAGAGATGACTTTGATGGTTGTGGGGAAGAATCTTTTATAGAACAATTAAGAACTATGCAGGAAAATGTTCGCTATGTTTTCAGTGACGCAGCAGGACCGATTATTATAGTAAATGAAAACAATGAGGCAAAGGTATACGTAGTACAAAAAAATCAGTGCTTTGATTTTCCTTATATGCGTCTGCGAATGTTAGACCGTTTTTCCAAGAAAAATAACAAAAAGCTGAGATTCGATGCAGCAATTGTGGCAAACACAAAACTCCAGAAGGGTATATATGAAATCATGATGACACGCAGCGCCAGAAAGATAAAAGATAAGGCATTAGAGAAGACAAAAGTGTACCATGAAGAATTAGCAATCAAGCGCACACCGAATATACAGAAGTTAGAAAAGCTGACAAAGCTACGGGAACTGCGCTCTGATATGAAAAGGGTTTATGCCATACAGGGAAATGGACTCATTGCTATGAATGCCCAGTTAGAGGTCTTAAAGGAAAGTATGCATTTATAACTGCTGAAATCAGTCCTGTTCTATTCTATGTACTTATTACTAAGATGGTTAAATATTAATGGTATAGTACACTAGTAATATTATGAATAAAAAGGAGTAACTATGAAACGAATCTTATGTCCTACGATGAAAGGATATCAGTTGAAAAATTTACCAAAGGATATTAGCACCGGCATTATTATCGGTGCTGTATCGATTCCTATCGCCATGGGTTATGCGGAGGTGGCTGGGCTTTCTGCGGTGTATGGCTTATATACCTCCATCCTGCCGATTATATTGTTTGCTTTGTTTTCCACATCGCCCCAGCTTATCTATGGTGTGGATGCAGCACCAGCAGCAATTGTGGCAGGAACATTGGCATCAATGGGAATTGTGGCAGGATCAGAGGAAGCATTACAGACAGTTCCTGTGATAACGCTGTTTACTGCATTATTTTTATTACTATTTGCATTTTTGCGGGCTGGTTCGGTGTTGAATTATATTTCCACCCCTGTTATGGGAGGATTTATCAGTGGAATCTGTGCAACAGTTATCGGTATGCAGATTCCAAAATTATTAGGTGGAACAGCAGGAAAGGGTGAAGTATTTGAACTAATAGAAGCAATCATTCATGCCTGTAAAGAATTAAATCTACCATCACTGTTATTAGGGGGAGCTACCTTATGTATTATTTTGCTGGCAAAAAAATGGATTCCCAAATTTCCAATGTCTATTTGTGTGATGGCTGTCAGTGCAGTGGTATCATACTTTATAGATTTATCTGCCTATGGCGTGCGGATGCTACAGGCTGTGGAGCCTGGATTACCGAAGATTCAGATACCGGATGTAGGTGCCGTGGATGTGAAGGAAGCTGCTGTTTGTGGATTAACCATTGCAGTAGTTGTTATGGCAGAAACATTGTTGTCTGAAAATAATTTTGCATTCAAAAATGGATACAAGATAGACGATAATACGGAAATTCTTGCTTGTGGTGTAGGTATGTTAGGTGCGGCTATCTGTGGATGCTGTCCAGTGAATGGTAGTGTATCGCGTACCTCCATGGGTGAACAGTATGGTGGTAAATCTCAGCTAACAGGTATCGTGGCAGGCTTGTTTATGGTTCTTGTTTTGCTTTTTGGAACAGGATTCATTCAGTATCTGCCAGTACCGGTATTGACTGCAATTGTGATTGCTGCATTGCTTGGTGTGATGGAATTTGACCTGGCAGAGCGATTGTTTAAATCAAGCCGGACAGAATTTTGGATTTTTGTTGGCTCTTTTCTTGGAGTATTAGTATTAGGAACCATATATGGTGTGGTAATTGGTATTGTATTATCTTTTGTAAATGTAGTCATTCGTGCGGCAAATCCAGGACGCTGCTATGTCGGTGTGATACCGGGACATGAAGGATTTCATAATTTAAAGAAGAATCGTTTTGCCTGCCCGATAGATGGTACACTGATTTATCGATTTAGTGGAAATCTGTTTTTTGCAAATATAAAGCAATTTACAGCAGATATCGAAAGTGAAATCACGGAAGATACCAAAAATGTAATTATTGATGCTGGAGGAATTACCAGTATTGATATTACTGCGGCTGATTATCTGGCGAAGCTGTACAAAAGCTTAAAAAACAGAGGAATTCGTTTTTACATAACAGAGCATATCAGCAGCGTGAATCAGCAGATGAGGAGCTTTGGAATAGGCTATCTGGTTGAAGAAGGTGCCGTTCGAAGAACCATTACAGCAGCTTTGTATGATGCAGGTTATTCCAAGCCATACCCATTGGTTGGTGCAGAAAATTTTATAACAGATGTTCCAGAAGCAGTAGCCGAACAGGAGAACTCTTACCATGAATTTGTGTGGGCGTTCGGTGATAGTGCAGGTGATCAGATGGAGAAAAATATAGAGAAGCTAATTACCTGGATGGGAAAGAAAGATTTAGATGCTGTATCAGACGAAGAATACCATCAGTTTGTACATATATGGAGGCGCTTTAGTTACTATGATGAAGCAGAATTATTGCAGCGTCTGGAATTGCATTTACGAGAACTTTCACAGAAGCTTGGCATCAGTGAGCAGGAAATCATGGAACGGATTGAAGAAAAACGCCACCAGCTCGCCGAGCAGCTTAAGAAGAAGCATCCAATTTCATACCAACATTTCTTAACCAATATGCAAAAATTAGATGAACGCTTAAAGAAAGAATATCCAGAAGAATATGCACACCACAAAGAGGTGTTAGAAGAAATTAAAAATAAAAGATAACTGTTTGTAGAAGCATCCTGAAAAAGCAGGGTGCTTTTATTCTGCTCAAATAAAATTATGAAATGAATTTAAGGATTTTTTAATAATTCCCCCTTTATAATGACAATTGTGAAGCGGATCAAGAAAAAAAGAAACAACAGAAAAAGCACTGATTGAGAAAGGAGCATTATGTTTTTCAAAATATTAAAAAAAGACATACAGAAAAGAAAAGGCGTTAACTGTATTTTGTTTTTATTCATGATTCTTGCAACGATTTTTCTTGCAAGCAGTGTGTATAACATACTTACAATCATGTCGGCAACTGATTATTTTTTTGACTATGCAAATGTACCGGATGTGGTGATGTACAGCACAGGTACTAAGGAGGAAAATGAAATAGAGGACTGGTTAGACAGCGAGAAAGACTTAGTTGCTGATTATGAAACCCAGCATGTTCTTTTGACAGACAAGAAGAATATCAGTCTGGTAAAGGATGGCGAAAAAACATCATATGAAACAAATAATGATGTGTATTTAAGTGTTGCAAATATGAAGTATGCCAAACCTTTTGATGAAGACGGTAATGAATTAGAATTGCAGAATGGAGAAATTGCGTTAGGCACCACAGTAGCTGACCGTCTTGGACTGGAGAAAGGCGATAAAGTTGTTATCAAGATTGGAAATACAGAGAAAGAATTTGTTTTAAAAGCAGTGGCAAAGGACGCTATCTGGGGAAAAGATATGTGTGGCATGGAGCGCCTGCTGCTTACAGAGGATGATTACAATGCTTTTCGTGAAGAAGAAACAAGTGTTGAGTATGCAGCTTACAGTGTTATGATAGAAGATGTGAATGAATTTAACAAAGAATGCAGTAAGGAGAACTTTACAGAGATTGCAAATAGAATTGGTCGTAGTACATTCGAGATGATTTATGTGTTCGATATGATATTTGCAGCAATCCTTATTGTTGTAGGTGTAGTCCTTATTTTGATTTCTATGCTGGTACTTCGATTTACGATAGTATTTACCATAGAAGAAAATTATCGTGAAATTGGCTTGATGAAGGCAATTGGAATCCGGGACATTTCTATTAAGAGCATTTATCTTGTTAAGTATTTGGCGATTGTAACGGTGGGAGCAGTTCTTGGTGGCATTATCAGCGTACCGGTGGAAAAACAGCTGATTCAGAGTGTAAGCCGCAATATGATTATGGAGAACAGTTCGAAAGCATTGGGAAGCAATTTTGTTTGTGTGGTGGTAGTAATTGGAATTGTCATGGCATTCTGTTATTTCTGCACCAGAAAGCTGAAAAAATATTCTGCAGTAGAGACAATCAGAAATGGAAGTACCGCAGAACGCTTCGCAAAGAAGTCTATCTATCATTTGCATCGTAGCAAGCACAGTGTGGTACCGGTTTATCTGGCAGTAAATGATATCATGAGTAATTTAAAACGATATCTGGTGTTGCTATGTACATTTATTATGGGATTTTTACTGATTATGATTCCAATTAATACCATCAATACAATGAGAAGCTCAGAAATGGCATCGAAATTCACAATAGATCCTCATGCGGATGTAATTGCGGAAAATATAACTGGCAATGAAGAGGAGGTAGCACAGGAACTTACTCAGGCAAAGTTTCGTGATGAAATAGAAAAGCTTGAGGAAACATTAAAAAATGCAGGCTATGGAAAGGTAAAGATTGGCACACAGTTTATATATTTCCTTCCGGTATATAGCACAGATAAGGATGCAAAAGAATCTATTTTAATGACTCTGGCGTACGAGATGGATGACAGCAGCTTTTCTTATGTAGAAGGAACAGCTCCTGTTCTTGAAAATGAGATTGGAGTCAGCGTTATGCTTATGGAGCAGTGGAACTGGCAGATTGGTGATACCATTCATGTAATGGTAGGAGAAGATAGCTATGACTGCATTATCACAGGTACATACAGCGATTATATGCAGATGGGAAAAAGTATGCGTTTAAGCCCTGCCTTTGAAGCGGTGAAAGACAAAAATCTGGCAACAGAGTGGTATTGTAGCGTACATCTTGACAGTGATTTAGAGGGCGAAGCATTAGTTCAGGAATTAGAAGACAAATTTCCAGATTATGAATGGATGACCGTGCAGCATGTGGTAGATGAAAATGTAGGAAATATACAAGGAATGTTATCCCAGGCCCGTGTCTGGATGGTGATACTCATTTGTGCAGTATTAATGATGATTACCATTCTTATGGAAAAGCTGTTCATATGCAGAGAGAAAGGCGAAATTGCCATGTTAAAAAGTATTGGATTTTCCAATGGTACCATCTGTTTATGGCAGATTTCAAGAATGGTTGGTGTAGTGGTGTTAGCGGCAGTATTTGCTATTCCGCTGTCAGGATTATGTGACAGATATGTATTAGCTCCTGTATTTGAAATCATGGGAGCGCAGGTTAAGATTCAAGTGGAACCATTGCAGGTGTATGGTATCTATCCGGGAATTTTATTGATTGCCATTATTATAGCAGCCTGGATAGCCACATTTAGCATAAGAAAAATTGATATTCGTGAAATGAACAATTGTGAATAGGAGAGAATCATATGAGTATAATAGCAGCAAAAAATTTATGTAAAACGTATATTGTTGAAAAAAGACAGAATAATGTGCTCCGTAACGTGAATTTAGAAATTAACGAAGGGGAAATGGTTGCTGTCATGGGGCCGTCAGGAAGTGGTAAGACAACACTTTTGTACACCATAAGCGGCATGGATACCATAACAGCAGGGGAAGTGAATTTCTTAGGAAAGGATTTAAGCAAGCTTTCTTCGGGTGAACTTAGCAAAGTGCGGTTAGAGGAGATGGGATTTGTATTCCAGCAAATGTATATGCTGAAAAATCTGTCAATCTATGATAATATTATATTGCCAGCCTACCAGACACAAGGCAGCAAGGCAAATCGAAAGGAAATCAATGAATATGCTGTTGCGTTAATGCAGAAGCTTGGTATCAGTGAGGTGGCAGAGAATGATATCAATGAGGTGTCAGGCGGTCAGCTTCAGAGAGCCTGCATCTGTAGAAGTCTTATCAATCATCCTAAGATTATTTTTGCAGATGAACCTACAGGAGCCTTAAACAAGCAGAATTCTATTGATGTTATGAAAGAGCTGAACCGGATTAACAAGGAGGGGACTACCATTATGTTAGTAACTCATGATATGAAGGTGGCTGCAAAATGCGAGCGTGTTTTATACATAGAAGATGGAAATATCAGAGATGAGATTTATATGGGAAAATTTGAAGTAGAGACAGAAGAGCGAAGCCGGGAACGAAAGTTAAACGACTGGCTCATAAGTTTGGGGTGGTAAATTGGATATTTTACTGGTGGAAGACCAAAAAGATTTGGCAGAACTTTTGAAGTTATTTTTAGAAAATGCAGGTTATAAAGTGATTTGGGCAGAGAGCGGAGAGATAGCAATGGACTATCTCTCCAGGCAATCTGTCCGTCTGGTATTGTTAGATGTAGGGCTGCCGGGGATGGATGGTTTTGCTGTCTGTTCCCAGATACGAAAATTAGCGTCAGTTCCTGTGGTGATTTTAAGTGCAAGAACCAGAAAGGAAGAAAAGCTTCATGGGTTTGAATTAGGGGCAGATGATTATGTTGAAAAGCCGGTGGACCCGGATATTTTAACAGCAAAGGTTTCTGCTATTTTAAAGAGGAATGAAGCAGTGGATAAGCAGGAAAAATTATTGTATTCCGGCAGCCTTACCATAGATACACAAGCACGCCTTGTGTATCTGAAAGGCGAGAAAATAGAATGTAACAGCAAGGAGTATGAGCTGTTGCTGTTATTTGTGAAAAATCCGGGAAAAACATTACATAAGGATTATTTGTTTGAAACCATATGGGGAGCTTATAGCGAAAGTGAAAACCAGACACTGACAGTTCATATCAAAATGCTCCGCAATAAAATTGAGGATAATGCAAGGGAGCCTAAGAGAATTAAGACAGTCTGGGGAGTGGGATATCGTTATGAAGAAATATAATCGAATTTTATGCATGGTTACAGTGCTGTATCTTCTTTTTGCGGTAGTTGGTGTTGTTGCATTACAAAATAATAATGATAAAAACAGCTTTGCATATCGAGTGGAAATCAATCGTTTATATGCAAGAATTGCTGGTGCAGAGGACATAGATGTCTGTATTAAGACAATAAATGAAGAAGAACATGAATACATTGTACAGGTAGAGTATATGTCTGTAGACGAAAGGGATGAACCGTTGATAGCATCCTTTTTTGAAGATTCAGGCAGTATGCAATTTATAATAAAGCCATTGATGGACAAGGAGTCTGTCAGTGGCTATCTGCGTTTTTCTTATAGGGAAAAGGCAGATACAGGTTATTTCCATATTTTGATAGTGGAAATCCTGTTATTTGTCTGGTATATAGTAATATTTGGGGTACTTCTATATCTCAAATATCAATTAATCAGACCATTTATTCGCTTGAGTGAATTACCTATGGAGTTGGCAAAAGGACATTTGAAAACAGAGATAACAGAAGAAAAGAGTCGTTTCTTTGGAAAATATCTGTGGGGAATGAGCCAGCTAAAAGACAATTTAGAGTCCGCAAAAAGGCGGGAGTTGGAGCTTGAAAAGGAAAAGAAGTTGCTGCTTTTATCCTTGTCCCACGATATCAAAACTCCTCTGAATACCATTAAGCTGTATGCAAAAGCCATTGAGAAAGATCTGTATAAAAATGCAGAGGAAATGAAACAGGCGGCAGTTCATATTGGCGACAAGACAGTGTTGATTGAAAATTATGTCCAGGAAATTATGAAGAATTCCAAAGAAGATATTATAGATATTCAGGTGTCTTTAAGTGATTTTTACTTAGAAGAATTGATGCAGAGAATTGGGAGAGAATATGGTGAAAAATGCCGTCTCCGTCACTGTAAACTGACAATTCATTCTTTTGAGAATGTTATACTCACAGGGGACTATGATAAATGTTTAGAGGTGTTTGACAATTTATTTGACAATGCCTTCAAATATGGTGATGGAAAAGAAATTGAAATCACATGCTTTGAGGAAGAAGACTGTCATCTGATACAATTTTTTAATACAGGCACTGGTCTTTCTGAAGAAGAACTGATTCACATATTTGAGAGCTTTTACCGTGCCACTAATAGTGAAGGAAAGCAGGGACACGGCTTAGGCCTGTACATCTGCTATGAAATTATGCATAAAATGGATGGTGACATCTTTGCAGAAAACGGTGAGGAGGGCATGCGGTTTACTTTGATTTTCAGATAATGCAGATAGGGTTAGACAAGAGGATACTTTTTGGATATAATGTAAATATTTAGGGACTGGTGTGCTGTACCAGATATCAATGATACAGTACACTGGTACAACGTTTTGCAAATAACTGTACTTGTAGTGATAGTGGTAACTTATAAAAGTACGGAGTAGTTACGAATGGATAAGAAAAGGATTTGTAGAATACTAGGAGGTTATACACCAATGAGAAAAAAAGAACGAGCCTTGGCAATCATTGCCCGTTTAAAAGAAGAATATAAAGAAGCAAGCTGTTCCCTGGATTATGATCAGGCATGGAAATTATTAGTTAGTGTACGGTTAGCTGCCCAATGTACCGATGCAAGGGTAAATATTGTAGTAGAAGATTTGTATAAAAAGTATCCGGATATCAATGCCCTGGCAGAGGCAGAGGTGGACGACATTGAAGCGATTGTGCGCCCTTGCGGCTTAGGACGCAGCAAAGCCAGAGATATCAGTGGTTGTATGAAAATTTTACGCGATGAATATAATGGAAATGTGCCGGATGACTTTGATGCACTGTTAAAGCTGCCGGGTGTTGGCCGAAAAAGCGCAAATTTAATTATGGGTGATGTGTTCGGAAAGCCGGCCATTGTAACAGACACCCACTGTATTCGTCTGGTGAATCGAATGGGCTTAGTAGACGGTATAAAGGAACCTAAAAAAGTGGAGATGGCATTGTGGAAAATCATTCCACCAGAGGAGGGCAGTGATTTCTGCCACCGGTTAGTATATCATGGACGTGATATCTGCACAGCAAGAACAAAGCCACATTGTGACAAGTGCTGTCTGCAGGATGTTTGTCTGAAAAGGGGCGTATAGCTCTTTTTATCTTGAAAACCTAGTAACCTTGTGGTAATATATGAAAATAAATAAGACACGCTCTAGTGTACAGTATACTAGTCAGTGCAATAGAGCATTTTAGAATTTATAGTTACAAAATATTTATGAAAGGATAATGCATGCTGCGTTAGATAGGTTTTAAATTATGATGATTTCAACAAAGGGCCGTTATGCAATCAGGGTTATGATTGATTTAGCAGAGCACAATACAGGGGAATATATCACATTAATGGACATAGCAAAGAGGCAGGATATTTCTGAGAAATATTTAGAGTCCATAGTGTCTATATTAAGTAAAAACGGTTTCGTAAATTCTTTAAGAGGAAAAGGTGGCGGTTATAAGCTGTCAAGATTGCCGGAACATTATACCCTTGAAAGTATATTAGAATTAACAGAAGGTTCCTTAGCACCTGTTAGTTGTCTGGAAAAGCAACCAAATGCTTGCCCAAATACAAGTGAATGCAAAACACTTCATGTATGGGAAGGATTGGATAAAGTGATTCGTGATTATCTGAATGGTATTACGATTGCAGATTTAGTAGAGCAGGAGGATGCATCCGATCATTATGTAATTTAATATCACATATAAACCTATCGACAAAGTATGTTTATAGGAGTATGATACTATTATAAATAAATCGAAGACAAGGAGAAAACTTATGGCAAATATATACACATCAGCAGATCAGCTTATAGGAAGAACACCTTTATTAGAGCTTAAAGGTATTGAAAAGGCGTATGGTTTAAAAGCAAAATTACTGGCAAAATTAGAATATTTTAACCCAGCAGGTTCTGTAAAAGACAGAATTGCGAAAGCAATGATTGATGATGCAGAACAGAGAGGTGTTTTAAAAGAAGGTTCTGTTATCATTGAGCCAACTTCAGGTAATACAGGAATTGGTCTTGCATCAGTAGCTGCAGCAAGAGGATATCGTACTATTATTGTTATGCCGGAGACTATGTCTATTGAGAGAAGAACACTTATGAAGGCATATGGTGCAGAACTTGTTCTCACAGAGGGAACAAAGGGTATGAAAGGTGCTATTGCTAAGGCGGAGGAATTAGCTAAGGAAATTCCAAATAGCTTTATTCCAAGTCAGTTTGAGAATCCGGCCAATTCTAAGACGCATTTTGAAACAACCGGACCAGAGATTTATGAAGATACAGATGGTAAAGTAGATATTTTCATAGCTGGTGTAGGTACAGGTGGAACCATTACTGGAGTCGGAGAATATCTGAAGTCTAAAAATCCGGACATTAAGATTGTTGCAGTAGAGCCAGCTTCTTCTCCTGTGCTTTCCCAAGGAACAGCAGGCCCTCATAAGATTCAGGGTATCGGTGCAGGCTTTGTGCCGGAAGTATTAAATGCATCTATTTATGATGAAGTAATGCCGGTTGCAGATACAGATGCTTTTGAGGCAGGAAGAACTGTTGGCAAATTAGAAGGTGTGCTTGTTGGAATTTCAGCAGGTGCAGCCACCTATGCAGCAATTGAACTGGCAAAGAGACCAGAGAATGCAGGAAAAACAATTGTAGTATTGCATCCGGATACTGGTGATCGTTATTTATCTACAGCGTTATTTCAGGAGTAAGACATTTTAGGTAATTAAAAAATTGAATCATGTGTAAATAAAAAGATAGCTGTGCGTTATGTGTGGCTATCTTTTTTATATCAAATTCTACCGCAAAGTGGAGCGTACAGATTGCAGGAATGAATTTTGGGACACGCTCTAGAGCGTGCAAGTATATTGCTTAGCTGAATTTGTGAGTGAGTGCTTGCGCACTTTGTTTGTTGCTTTGAAGAGTTACTGTTCTGTTATAATTGATATGTGCTTGAATTATAGGAAAATATACGATATAATAAAAATAATGGTAAAGTATGTGTATTTAAAAGTTTAAAGTGATTTTGTAAATAAGGGAGTTTTGAGGAGATTACATATGATAACTTTAAATTATATTTTCAAAAATATAGATGATTTTGAAGAAAAATTAGCCGAACAGAGAATTTCTTTGCAGGAAGAATGTCTGGTGCAGATTTTTACTGCAAATCTGACAGAAGAAGATGCGGTTTTATTAGCACAGGAAATTTATAGTAGAATGCCGGCGGCTAAAATTATTGGTGCAAGCGCTTCAGGAGTAATTAATAATGGAGAGCAATATGACAAGGATACTTTGATTATTGTAGAAAAATTTGAAAAATCGGAGGTTGTAACAGGAAGTTTTTCGTGGGAATGTCCTACGGAGGAACTTGTGAGAGATGTATTATCGGAGATAGAAGATAAGCATCCAAAGGTGGTACGTGTACTGTTTGGAGATTATTGCAGCCGAGTCCATCCTTTTGTGGAAGCTTTTAATGAAATAGGTGGGGGTATAGTTTTAGCAGGAGGACTGGCAGGTGAGACATCTATTGAGAATGGGGGATGTTTTGTATTTACACCTGAGGGAGTGGTAAGAAATGGTCTTGTTACTGCTGCAGTATGCGGAGAGAATGTTAAGGTATACAACAGTGTTAATAATTCTCAGGAACCATTAAGCCAGGTATATACAATAACAAAATGCGAAGGTAATGTGATTCGTGAGATAGAAGGAATTCCTGCCTATGAATGGCTGGAGAAAAACCTGGGACTTTCAAGCAAAAAGATATATAAGGATTGGAAAGACACAGCAAGCAATGATCCACTTGCAAGATTTCCTATAGTGGTGGAAGGTCATAATGGTGCAACTCGTTATATGAGATATGATGAGACACTGGATGAGATAGCTCTTTATTTTTGCGGACTGCCATCAGGAACTAGATTCCGTATTGGATATACATCGCCGATTCGTTGCGTAGAGGGGTGCCATAGTATTTGTGACGACATTGCACGTGTTCCAATTGAAGCATTGTTCTGCTATTCTTGCCGCTTTAGGAAGATTTATCTGGGGAATTGTGCTAAGTGGGAGTTGTCCCCATTTCTTGATGCTAATATATGTGGAGCATTTATGCTTTGCGAAATTGGCATGCTTAATGGAAAAAGTGAATTGTTAAATGGTTCTTGCGTTTTCAATGGCGTAGCAGAAAATGAAGCATATATTATGCCGAATATGGATGTGTTTGAAAATCTGTATAACATTGAAAATGATAACAAAGAACTGTTAGAATTTGTATTGAAAAAACAAACACAAGTAATAAGTGATGAAAACCGTTTTCTCCTTGATAAGGTGATCGAACAGCAGGATTATTATAGAGAACAGTTGTATAGGGAATCGAATCTTGGACTTTATAATCTGATTAAGTTTGAAGAAGACAAAAAACTATATAAGTTTGACAAGCTGTGTCTGATTCGTGTTGAAAATGCGGATACCCTCATAGGTTATATGGGGCAGAATGAGTATTATGATTATTTGAAAAAGATTATCAAGATAATGCGAGGGTATTTGAAGGAAAAGGGATATGATGCCATGATACGTTTTTATGCATTGAATTCCCGTACCTTTGCTGTTGCAGCCGGAAGTGGTTTGACAGAATCCTATTTTACAAAGATTGCTCAGAAATTATATAAAAACTACCAGATTGTGAAGTTGGGTGCCTCGTCTCCGCCAGTGATTAATAGTTTTGTAGTCGTTCTTCATCAGAAAAATCTGGTGGAATGCGGTTTTAATGCCATGCAGGCAAATCGGAACGCTCAGACCAGATTTATTATTTGTGAAGCCGATACTTCAGAACGTTTTTCCATTAATCAGGAGTTGACCATGATAGGTATCCTTAAGGATGCCCTTGATGGTGATGGTGTGGTTCCTTACTACCAGGGAATTTACGACAACCACACTAAGAAAATCAACAAGTATGAAGCATTAATGCGTATACAGGACAGAAATGGTAATATCTATACACCAAATCAATTTTTGGATATTGCGAAGAAATATCATTTGTACCTAGGTCTTACTGAAAGAATGATTGATAAAGTGTTTGCAGATTTTGAGGCAATTGAGGGTATGGTAACCATTAATCTGTCAGCTTTTGATATTGCCTCAGAGCAATTTCGGAGGAATTTGATAGCGCGCTTAAAGTCCTATCCGGAACCTTCTAAGATTATTTTTGAAATATTAGAAGATGAAGGTTTTAAAGACATTGAGGTGCTGAAAAAATTTATTAAGGATATTGAAACATATGGTGCAAAGATCGCCATTGATGATTTTGGTTCCGGATATTCCAACCTCGTGGAATTAGTGAAGATCAAACCAGATTACATTAAAGTAGATGGAGAGATTATAAAAGATGTTCACCGCAATATCCAGAACTGTATTGTGTTAGAGACCATTGTGTCATTAGCAAAAAGACTTTCTGTTCAGCTGGTTGCTGAATTTGTGGAAAATATTGAAATTCAGAATAAAATGGAAGAAATGGGGATTGATAATTCCCAAGGGTATTATTTTTCCAAGCCGATGCCGTTTATACAAAGAACAATGTAAAATGAATAAAAAAACAGCTGGAGTTTCCAGCTGTTTTTTATTCTAAAGTTCTATTTTTGAAATCCATACATACAATGAAATAGCAAAAAAATTACGGAGGCGGGTATGAGCGGAAAAACTAAAATTGTTGTATTACATAAAAAGGAGCTTATGTACACAATTGTATTTGTGGTGATTGGAATAATTGCCGCAATCTGTATTCTATGGATGACAAAAAAGCCAGCTGGCACAAATTTAACAAACAATAATAGCAGTGCCTCAGTCACCCCTGTTACAACTGAGGGAGATGCGAAAGAAACGATAAGTACCGGAAGTGCCATTTATCAGTCTGGAATATACCACTCCGTGGTAGATATTGGAGAAAATACATTAGAATTGGAAGTAATTGTAGATAATAATTGCATTAAATCAGTAGCATTAAATCAGTTAAGTGATTCAGTAAGCGCAATGTATCCGCTAGTGGAGCCGGCATTAGAAGAATTAGAAAATCAATTGATTGAGAGTCAGGATGTTGCTACATTGACCTATTCTGATGACAGTAGATACACCTCCATGATGTTACTGCGTTCTTTAGAAAGTGCATTAGAAAAAGCGGAAACAAAATGAATATGTTACCACTTACCACCAAAAATCGACCTGTTAGATAAATCCTATTTACCTTTTCTCATAATCTGATATACTACAATTATCAGGAGGTGAGAGTAAGTGCGGTTTCGAATGGAGATAGATGAGAATCTTGAAGAAGATGAGATCATCTTGAAATGTCGGGAATTATCACAAGATGTGCAGAACCTGCAGGCTGCCATCTATGAGAGTCTGGCTAGGAGAAACCAGTTTGTCTTGTATAAAGAAAATAAAGAATATTATCTTTCGCCCAGTGAGATTTTGTTTTTTGAGACAGAAACAAAGGGAATTATGGCCCATACAAAAGAGGATGTCTTTCTTGCAAAGTATAAGCTTTACGAGTTGGAGGAGATATTGCCTGGAAACTTCCTGCGTATATCAAAATCGGGAATTGTGAATATGAATAAGATTTTTTCTATTACAAGAAATCTGACAGGTGCCAGTGAGATAGAATTTAAAGGAACTCATAAGAAAATATTTGTATCTCGGTCATATTACAAAGTTTTAAAGGACAAATTAGAAGAAAAGAGGAAAATGATATGAAAAAAGGAAATGTATTCTGGGGTGTAGTATTGATTCTGGTCGCACTTTTGATTGTGGTGGACAGGCTTGGTTTGGCTGATATTTCGCTGATACGTGTAATATTAACAGTGTTTTTTGCAGCATTTATGGTGAAAGGTATTACAAAACTATCCATACCGGGTGTGATTATGCCAGCATCATTTTTATGTATCCTGTATCGTGATACATTAGGAATTGAAAGATTGTCAGTATTTACTATTTTGTTAGTGTCTATTTTAGTAAGTATTGGTCTTGATTTGATATTTGGTCCTATGTTAAAGAAAAAAAAAATTGGACATGAGGGACATATAGAAGTAGAGTTTGAGTCGAAAGGCTCTAAAAGTAGCTATTCGGAAAGTATGGTGGAGTTTAATACTGTATTTTCCAGTGCTACAAAATATGTAACTTCTAATTCTTTCCAATACGGATCTGCTGACTGCGTGTTCGGTAGCATGGCAATTTATTTTGATGATGCAAGTCTATGCAATGGACAGGGAGAATTAAAGGTGGATTGTGTATTTGGTAATGTAAAAGTTTATATACCAAGAATCTGGTTGGTTGTGAACGATATGGATACTATACTAGGACATGTTTCCGAAAAGGGACAGTGTCAGTCAGCAGGGGTATCAGCACTTCATATTTATGGAGATGTGGTATTTGGAAACGTTGAAATTATTTATATATAAGAGAGGCAGAAACGCAGCGTACAATTTTTTGTGGCTGCGTTTTTTATATACTAGAGCGTGTTCTCAAATTGCTTTCTGCTAGATGTGCGTTCCAGCACGCCTTGTTCTCACTAAAGTGGTTAAATGTCAAAGGGAGTTGACAAAATGAAAAAAAGAGTGTATTATTGTATTATACTACTAATACAACTATATAGAAAAGAGGTGATAGGATGCCATGGGCATTAGATACAGACAGGCCCATTTATGCACAGCTGGTAGAGAAAATACAGTTAGACATTGTTTCGGGGAGATACGAAGCAGGTGACAAACTTCCATCTGTCAGAGAGTTAGCGGCAGAAGCAGCAGTAAATCCTAACACAATGCAGAAAGCAATGCAGGAGTTAGAACGAAACGGACTGGTTTTTGCACAGCGCACAAGTGGTCGATTTATTACGGAGGATAGAGTGATGATTCAGCAACTAAAAGAGGAAATGGCATCAGCTCAGATTAAAGAGTTTTTTCAAAAAATGGTGCAATTAGGATTTCAAAAAGAAGAAATGATGAATATGATTCAAAGAGCATTGGAGGACGAAAATCATGAGTGAGATTTTACTGGAATGCAGAAACCTTACCAAAAGCTTTGGTAATAAAACAGTATTGAATCAGATCAATTTAAAAATACCAAAAGGAAAAATTACGGGTCTTTTAGGCCCAAATGGAAGTGGAAAAAGTACATTGATTAAACTGATTAATGGTTTGTTAGTACCAACTTCCGGAGATGTAACGATTAAAGGGCATCAGCCAGGTGTTGAAACAAAAAAAATAGTTTCTTACCTGCCTGAACGTACCTATTTGAACAACTGGATGAGAGCAAAGCAGCTGGTAGAATATTTTGCAGATTTTTATGAAGATTTTGATAAGGTGAAAGCTTATGATATGCTTGCAAGTCTTAGAATCAATCCAAATGATAAGCTGGCAACTATGTCTAAGGGAACAAAAGAAAAAGTGCAGCTGATTCTTGTAATGAGCCGTAACGCAGATTTGTATGTGCTTGATGAACCAATTGGTGGTGTTGATCCGGCAGCGAGAGATTATATTTT
Source organism: Lachnospiraceae bacterium (assembly GCA_045122835.1). GTDB lineage: Bacteria > Bacillota > Clostridia > Lachnospirales > Lachnospiraceae > JBGVMW01. The sequence continues at coordinate 23,262 of JBGVIB010000161.1, read as the reverse complement.
GAGTACAATTATTTCAAATTATAATCCAGAAGCATCTATTTTATTGTCTACGCATCTGATTACAGATATTGAAAATATATTGGATGATATTATTTTCCTGCAGTATGGTAATATTCGCATGTATGCCCCGGTAGATGAGATACGTGACCGGGAAGGAAAATCCATTGATACACTGTTTAGGGAGGTGTTCAGATGTTAGGAAAATTAATAAAACATGAATTAGCAGCAACAGGAAGATTGTTATTACCGATGCAAGGGATTTTACTGTTCATTTCTATTGTTGGATGGCTGTTATTGAATCTTAAAGTATTTGATGAACATATTGAGATTGGAATTAGTATGTTAATATTGTATATATTGTTCATCTATGCAATTGCCGTTGCGACAAACATTTATCTTGCAGTGCGGTTTTATAAAAATTTGTTTACTGATGAAGGATATTTGTCATTTACATTGCCGGTAAAGCCATATATGCATTTATGGTCAAAAGGAATCTGTATGGCAATCTGGCAGGTGGTTAATACGGTTATGATTGTTTTGTCAGTGTGTATATTGATGTGTTATCAGAACATTTTGGGAGAGGTTATTACCAAATTAAAAACTGTGGATTGGAGTGTATTAGGTGAACTAGGATTATCTCTGCCAGGTATTATAAGTTTTTTAGTTGCATTCTTCATAATCAGTGGATTATTTGGAATTACCAGTATTTTCGCATCAGTCTGTATAGGACAGCTTGCGAATACATACAAAGCAGCAGCTTCTATTGGTACCTATGTTATTATTCAGATTTGTTATCAGATAATAGCTTCTATTATGTCATCAGTCTCTATGATGAGTGAGATGTTTGGAACAACTACGGAGCTTCTGTATGATGAAATGAGCATAGTGGCTGAATATGGAGAGGAATATTATATAAGATCCGTGGTTGATATGTATGCGGATACATACATGATAATTATGATTCTTGCTGGTATTCTGTCTGTTGTTTTCTATATTGTCAGTCATATTATTGTGTGTAAGCGCGTAAATCTTCAGTAAAATGAATGTGCTGTAAATTTTACAAAAAAGTGATTCTTTGCGGTTGTCGTTGTGGCAGCCGCTTTTTTTTATATACTAGTATATAAAAAGTGAAGAGCACGAATTTGAAAGGAAGATGCACTGTGTGCTTGCACCTTTTGTTCTATATTTATGAAAATATGTCTTGTCAAAAACAGACTAATTATTGTATGATATGCAATATGTAAAACTAATTATGTATTTGTATGTTAGACCGAAAAAGACAGGTATGGAAATGGAGGATATTATGAGCAAGTATTCCAAACAGGATATTATAGACATGGTTGAGGAAGAAGACGTAGAATTTATTCGTTTACAGTTTACGGATATTTTTGGTAACTTTAAGAATGTGGCAATCACATCCAGTCAGCTAGAGAGAGCGTTGAACAATAACTGTATGTTTGATGGTTCCGCGATAGAGGGCTTTGCCCGTATTGAAGAATCTGACATGATATTATATCCGGATTTGGATACTTTTACCATTTTTCCGTGGAGACCACAACAGGGAAAAGTGGCTCGTCTTATTTGTGACGTATATAAAGCAGATAGAACACCGTATGAGGCAGATCCAAGGCATATCTTGAAACGCGTGGTAAGTGAAGCAGCGGAAATGGGATATGAATTTAATGTGGGACCGGAGTGTGAATTTTATATTTTTCATACGGATGATGAAAGTGCACCTACAACTGTTACTCATGAAAAAGCAGGATATTTTGATATTGGCCCTATTGATTATGGCGAAAATGCAAGACGTGATATGATTCTTACGTTAGAAGATATGGGATTTGAAGTAGAAGCTTCTCATCATGAGGTGTCGCCGGCACAACATGAAATCGATTTCAAATATGATGAAGCATTAAAGACCGCTGATAATATTATGACATTCCAGTTGACAGTACGAACCATTGCAAGGCGTCATGGACTGCATGCAACATTTATGCCAAAGCCATTAACAGATGCTAACGGTTCGGGAATGCATATGAATATGTCATTGAATAGAGATGGGAAAAATATTTTCTGCAAAGCAGATGGTGAGCATGGATTTAGTAAGGAAGCAGAGTGGTTTATTGGTGGTATATTAAAACACATCAAGGGAATGACAGCTGTTTTGAATCCAAATGTAAATTCCTATAAGCGCTTATTGTATGGTGGGGAAGCACCTACGGATATTGCCTGGTCTTCCACAAATAGAAGTTTACTAATCCGCGTACCAGCAAGCTATGACGATCAATACCGGATTGAACTAAGAAGCCCGGATGCTTCCTGTAATCCATATATTGCAACAGCAGTATGTTTAGCAGCAGGGCTGGACGGTATCCGCAACCAGATTGAACCACCGGAAAGTTTAGATAGAAACGTTTATGAAATGTCAGAGGTAGAAAAAAATGAGTTAGGTATTGAGCCGCTTCCAACTAATTTATTTGAAGCAGTCAAAGAATTAGAAGCAGACGAATATATTTTAAAGGTATTGGGCAGACAGTATACAGAAAAATATATTGCGGCAAAGAAAAAAGAATGGCACGCATATTCCCGTCAGGTAACCCAGTGGGAAATCGATAATCTGTTATATAAAATGTAATAGATGCCTGCTTAATTTTATAAAAAAATGCAATTAAGGAGGTGTCTGTGTGGCAAATATTATTGTGGTATTTCCTAAAATTGAGGATGCGAAAAGTATCAGAGTGCTTTTGACTAAGCATGGTTATAATGTGATTGGTCATTGCAATACAGGAGCCAAAGCCATACAGTATGCACAGTCTACTGATGAGGGTATCATTGTATGTGGTTACAAATTTGGAGATATGATGTATTCAGCTCTCCATGAATTGTTACCACCCCATTACGAAATGCTGTTAGTAGCATCCCAGCATTTGTGGAGTAGCTGTGAAAGTCAGGGAATTGTTTGTCTCTCCATGCCAATTAAGACTCATGAATTGGTTAGCACCTTAGAAATGATGGTGCAGAACATGGAGCGTCGGAAACGTAAGCAAAAGCAGAAACAAAAGGCAAGAAGTGCAGAGGATAAGGCAATCATTGATAAGGCAAAAGCACTGTTGATAGAGAGAAATAATATGACAGAAGAAGATGCACACCACTACATTCAGAAATGCAGCATGGATAGTGGCACCAATATGGTAGAGACAGCACAGATGGTGCTTAGTATTATGGATTTCTAATGGAAAATCAGGCAGTTTGTGAAAAATCAGGCTGTCTGTTTTTGATACAACAGTTTTTGCAATATTATTGGCAATTAATTGGTGTATGTTGTGTAAAGTGTGGTATAAATTAATAGTAAAAGAGAACTATTCGTAACTATTCAGAACAGGACTGTGCTGAACTGCACAGTCCGTATGAAAACTTAGTGGCAGCAGGCCAAAATCCATCACCGTAGGTGATTCTGCATGGATTTTGGCATGTTATTATGAATGTAATTCATAATAACATTGGTAACCTATGAGGGTACTGAATAGTTACAACTATTGTATACTGTCTTATACAGAATAGTTACAATAGAAGTTGCTTTTGAATTCAAAATTAAGTTTGAGAAAGCCGATTTTACGGTGGTAAGGAGGAAAAATATGCGTTTTACAAAGATGCAGGGGTTAGGAAACGATTATGTATATGTAAACTGTTTTGAAGAAAAAATAGACAATCCGGCAGAACTGGCAATTAAAGTTAGTAACCGCCATTTTGGAATAGGTTCGGATGGACTGATATTAATTTGTCCTTCTGAGATAGCAGACTTTCGTATGGATATGTACAATGCAGATGGCTCACAGGGGGAAATGTGCGGTAATGGCATCCGATGTGTAGGAAAATATGTTTATGATTTTGGTCTGACAGACAAAGAAGACATTAGCATTGAAACCTTAGCAGGAATCAAGTACCTTCATTTAGAAGTAGAGAATGGCAAGGTAAAGCTGGTGACGGTAGATATGGGTTCACCAGAATTGTCCGCAAAGAAAATACCAATTGTATCAGAAAATGAAACAGTACTATCAGAGACAATACTTGTGGACGATATTGAATATAAAATGACAGGTGTTTCCATGGGAAATCCGCATGCAGTAGTATACTTAGAAGATATGAAACAATTGCAAATTGAACAACTAGGACCAAAGTTTGAGAATCATGAGAGATTTCCTAATCGCATTAACACGGAGTTTGTTCAGGTGCTTGACCGTAATACCATTGCTATGCGAGTGTGGGAAAGAGGATCCGGTGAAACGCTGGCATGTGGAACAGGTGCTTGCGCTGTGGCGGTATCTTCCATATTGAATGGTTATACAGAGGATTCTGTAACCGTCAGGCTGTTAGGGGGCGATTTGAAAATTAATTGGAATCGTGAAGAAAATAAAGTATACATGACAGGACCGGCGGAGATTGCATTTACCGGAGAATATGATAACGTGTAGTGATTGATGGCACTATAAAGTAAAGAAAACGGAAACAGACAAAAAATTAACAAGCTTGTTAAAAAAATATTTATATGTTTTTTCTTACAAACATCTATTGTATACAATAAACATATGGGTTATAATTACCACACAAAAGGTAATTATTACCTGCTTCATAGAGCTTAGTACAAATAATTTTGGAGAAGAATATGTATGTTTGTAAAGGGGTATGAGTCGACATTGATATGTTATACAAACTGCAGAATGTATTTGGAGGTTTTAGAAAATGGCGTTTATTGATTTGATTAAAGACAGAGCAAAGCAGGATAAAAAGACAATTGTTTTACCTGAAACAAAAGATAAGAGAACATTGATTGCAGCTGCCCAGGTATTGAAAGAGGGAACTGCCAATATTATCATGGTGGGTAAAGAAGAAAAAATTATGGATGGTGCAAACTGGCTTGATGTAGATTTAACTGGTGTTAAGGTAGTTGACCCTGACAATTGTGAGAAGTTTGAGGAATATGTTGAATTATTGTATGAAACCAGGAAGTCCAAGGGAATGACAGTGGAGAAAGCTCGTAAGATTTTATCGGAAGACTGGCTTACATTTGGAGTTATTATGGTAAAAGCAAAGGATGCAGATGGAATGGTAGCAGGCGCCTGCCATGCAACAGCTGATGTGTTAAGACCTTCTCTTCAGATTTTAAAGACAGCACCGGGTACGGAACTGGTGTCTGGATTCTTTATTCTGGATGTGCCGAACTGTGATATGGGAGAGCATGGAACATTCCTTTTTGCAGATTGTGGTTTGAATCAGGATCCTACAGCAGAAGAATTAGCGGCAATTGCAGATAGCAGTGCTAAAAGTTTTCGTAATCTGATAGGGGCTAAGCCTATTATTGCTATGTTATCTCACTCTACAAAGGGAAGTGCAAAGCATCCGTTGGTAGATAAGGTAGTGGAAGCAACCAGAATTGCCCATGAAAAATACCCACAGCTCACTCTTGATGGTGAATTACAGACAGATGCTGCGTTGGTGCCATCTATCGCAAAATCAAAGGCACCTGGAAGTGAAGTGGGTGGTATGGCAAATGTATTGATTTTTCCAAATCTTGATTGTGGTAATATTGGATATAAGCTGGTGCAGAGATTGGCGAAGGCAGAAGCTTATGGACCAATGCTTCAAGGAATTTCAAGACCGGTAAATGATTTGTCGCGTGGTTGTAGTGCAGAAGATATTGTTGGTGTCATTGCATTAACAGCAGTGCAGGCACAGCTTGTATAGCGTGTAGAGCAGTTGTCATAGAAAATCTAACGCGTACTTTGTATAATATAATGATTTAAATTTTCGGTATATAAAAAAATTGTTGACAAATGTTTTTCATGTGGTTATAATTGTTTAGGTGTGAAAAAACCGTAGAATGTTTTGCGTGATGCTATCGCATGATGTTGTTGCATTCTTATCTTTCAAAGTGTTAGGAGAGAATATGGTTATTCATTTATCAGACATGCTGCTTCAGGATGGCAGGGTAGAAACACGGGAAGTTGAATTTGAACAGGAAGTAATTGTGTTTCAAGGTGTGGAATATAAGATACTTACCAAAGAGCCAGTACAGATTACCTTTACGAATAAAGGAAAGAAGGTTCTTGAGATTCATGCAGTGACTAAGTTCACAGTAGCAATACCTTGTGATCGATGCCTGAATGATGTGGTAACTGAATTAGTGCTTGATTTTTCCAGAGAAGTTGATTTTAAAATAACAGAGGAAGAACGGTGCGAACAATTAGACGAGAACGATTTTATAGCAGGATATGAACTTGATGTGGATGCATTCCTTATGAGTGAGATTCTGTTAATCTGGCCACTTAAGATTTTATGTAAAGAGGACTGCAAAGGACTCTGTAAAGTTTGTGGTAAGAATCGGAACTTAATTGACTGTGGCTGTGAACAGACAGTAATTGACCCGAGAATGGATGCGTTCCGTGATATTTTTGAACAGATTAGAAACAGCTCTGCTGCTTCAGATGATGAAAATAAGGAGGTGTGATGAAATGTCAATTTGTCCTAAGAATAAATCTTCCAAGGCTAGACGCGACAAGAGAAGAGCAAACTGGAAAATGTCTGCTCCAACTTTAGTTAAATGTAGCAAATGTGGTGAATTAATGATGCCACACAGAGTTTGTAAGGCTTGCGGTTCTTACAACAAGAAGGAAATCATTGCTGTTGACTAATGTGATAAGCAACGATTACTGCGATTTTGCTAATAGTTAAAATTGAGTGATAATTCAATTTAACTAGGATGAACTAAATAGCATGATATTGTGAGTATAGGGATATAAGAGGAATCTTTATCCCTATTTTTTTCTGGAAAATTACAATGCTATGGTACTTTTGTACTATTTCTGCATTCTGCTAGGAGAAAACTTTTGGATAAATTGTCAGTTTTTCTCAATTACATAAAAATCCCTTGTAAATGCCAATAGAGTCTGCTAAAATGGGCATTGTAAATAATATAAACAGGGAACAATGAAAGTGAATGAACTGTAAACTGTATCATTATCAGAGCGGTGTGCTTATACGAGGCACCAAAAGGGAGTGGACATGAGAAAAAAATCACATATTTCATTAGCAAGATACATCGTATCAGATTTAGGAAACATGGAGATTGGTTTATTAGAACATAAGAAGGCATTTTATTTGGGTAGTATTCTTCCGGACTGTAAACCTTCATTTCTCACAACGAAGCATGAGATAGAAGGCACATTTGCTAAGTTTTGTGAAGATCTGGAAAAGTTGTTTGTAAAGTATAATGTGTTTAATGATTTCAATGCAAGAGCCTTTTATCGTGACCTGGGTCAGTTGATTCATTATCTTGCTGACTACTTCACATTTCCACATAATAAAATATATGAGGGAAGTTTGAAAGATCACTGTGTATATGAAAAACAGTTAAAATTGACTTTGAAAGAATATCTAAAGAGTGATAACATAGAGATGGATGTTGTTGAGACAAGGAATGTACGTTCTCTGGATGAGTTGACAGAGTACGTTTTGGGTGTGCATAAGCAATATTTAAAAATAAAACATACAGTGGAAGAAGATTGTCGTTATATTGTTAATGTTTGCCATGTGTTTGTTCAGTCAGTAATTAACTTATTTTTTGCAGAGATGAATTTCCGTCCGGTAATGGCATAATGGTAAATAGCGAGTCTGAGTGTCGAAGTAGAAAGAACTTTGACACTCTTTTTTGTATACCGGGAAAATACAATATTTTATTATAAATATTGTCGAAATCTTATGTTTGCTCACCTATTGCAATTATACTTTGAAAGTGTTAGAGTACTATTTAAAATTTACCTGAACTAACATGTATTTTTATTGAAACAGCAATTGTAATTTTTTTAAATTAGGGGGATATATGAAAAAGGCATTTCGTTTGTTGGAAGAAAAGTTGACGGCATCACAAATTATTATGTTTGGATTTTTGTTTGTGATAGCAGCAGGCACGATTGTATTAATGATGCCATTTTGTAGTGTGGATAGAAACATGACTTCTTGGGTTGATGCGCTATTTACGGCGACTACTTCGACTTGTGTGACGGGACTGGTAACAGTTTCAACTTATGGGCATTGGTCATTGGCAGGTAAGGCTGTAATATTGGTGTTGATTCAAATTGGCGGCCTGGGGTTTATGACATGTTTTACTGTGATGCTTATGGCATTTGGAAAACGTGTGACGTTGAGAGAACGAATGGTTATACAGGATTCGTTGAATGAGACTGGTTTGACAGGTATGGTTAGGCTGGTACGTCGGATTATAAAGGGTACGGTATGTGTGGAAGGGGTAGGAGCGCTTCTTTATATGGTGTATCTGGTTCCTGAGTATGGGGTAAAGGGCATTTTTTATTCTGTGTTTACATCTGTATCGGCCTTTTGTAATGCAGGCATGGATTTGTTTGGTGATACAAGTTTGGTTCCATATGTTCATAATTATTATTTTAATTTTGTGACAATGGTATTGATTATCTTAGGCGGATTAGGGTATACCGTATGGTGGGATTTGCTGGATAATCTAAAAAAAGTGAAAACAATAAATCGTTTGAAAAGAAGTCCATGGAGTGTGTTTCGAAAAGGGTTATCACTGCATACAAAAATTGTTTTAGTTACAACAATAGTTTTGATAGTTCTTGGCTGGATTATTATTTTTCTGGCAGAGTATAATAATGAGGCGACTATGGCTCGTTTTTCGTTGCCGCAAAAGTTAATGGCATCACTTTTTCAATCAGTGACGACGAGGACTGCAGGATTCCAGACAATACCTCAAGAAAACTTTACCATATCATCACAATTGACATCTGTAATTTTAATGTTTATAGGTGGTTCCTCAGCAGGTACTGCAGGTGGCGTGAAAACAACAACTATAGCAGTGATTGTACTTATGGTGTTATCGGCTATAAAAGGTAAAGAACACACAGAAGTGTTTGGAAGAACAATTCCAACCAATACCATTCGTAAGGCATTTACGCTTACGACCATTAGTGCAGTGATTGTGGTGGGGGCAACCATGCTTCTTTCGGCACTGCAACCAACAGAACGAGCTATGCCGTTGCTATTTGAAACGGTGTCAGCTTTGGCAACGGTGGGGCTATCTCAGGGACTTACTGCTAGTCTGACAATATCAGCAAAACTTTTAATTATAGTAATGATGTTTATAGGTAGAATTGGACCTATGACTATGGCATTTGCCATAGGTACAAGGCTGAAAGCAGCAAAGGGTAATATAAAGTATCCGGATGAAAATGTTCTTGTGGGATAAGAGTGGAAAGAATTGCAAAAAACACTTGTATTTCTCATAAAAGCGTGTTATACTGTACTTGATATTGAGTGACTGGAAAAAGAGTGGGTGAAAGCCCACTCTTTTCTGTGCAGTACGAAGATTGATTTCTACGGTATGAAAATACTGGGCAGAAAGTGAGGAAGGCATGAGTAAAAAGGAAGAATACGAACAGAAAACAGAGGCGATTTTACAGCCAATTCTTGACGAACATCATTTTGAACTGGTTGACGTGGAATACGTGAAGGAAGGTGGTAACTGGTATCTGCGTGCTTATATTGACAAAGAAGGCGGTATCAACGTTGATGATTGCGAAATTGTGAGCCGTGCATTAGGGGATATTTTAGATGAGAAGGATTACATTGAAGAATCCTATATTCTGGAAGTAAGCTCTCCTGGTCTTGGCAGACCACTGAAAAAAGAACGTGACTTCGAGAGAAGTCTTGGCAAAGAAGTTGAGATTCGTACCTATCGTGCCATTGATAAGCAAAAGGAATTTGTAGGATTTTTGAAAGAGTACAACAAAGAAGAAGTTACTATTGTTATGGATGATGAAACAGAAAAGACATTTGCAAGAAAAGACATTGCACTCATTCGTCTGGCATTTACATTTTAGAGAATTTGGAGGATGGTTAGAAAATGAATACAGAATTACTGGAGGCCTTGGAATGTTTAGAGAGAGAAAAGGATATCAGCAGAGAAACGATGTTAGAAGCTATTGAGAACTCTCTTATCATTGCCTGCAAGAACCATTTTGGAAAAGCAGATAACGTAAAGGTAGAAATGAACCATGATACGTGTGAGTATAAGGTTTACGCAGAAAAAACTGTAGTAGAAACAGTAGAAGACAGCGTGTTACAGATTAGCTTGATAGATGCAAAAATGATTGACAGTAAGTATGAACTTGGTGATGTTGTAAATATCGAAATCAAATCAAAGGAATTTGGACGTATTGCAACACAGAATGCAAAGAATGTAATTTTACAGAAAATACGCGAAGAAGAACGCAAAATGCTGTATGATCAGTATTATGGCAAAGAAAAGGATGTTGTAACTGGAATTATCCAGAGACAGATTGGCGATAAGATTAGTGTTAACTTAGGTAAAGTGGATGCGGTTATGAATGCTAATGAGCAGGTTCAGACAGAAAAGTATTTACCAACAGAACGCTTAAAGGTATACATTTTAGAAGTAAAAGATACCAACAAGGGACCTAGAATTTCCGTTTCTAGAACACATCCGGAATTAGTAAAGCGTCTCTTTGAATCTGAAGTAACAGAAGTGAAAGACGGAATTGTTGAGATTAAGAGCATTGCAAGAGAAGCAGGTTCTAGAACCAAGATTGCAGTATGGTCAAACAATCCGGATGTGGATCCGGTTGGCGCATGTGTAGGTATCAATGGCGCACGTGTAAATGCCATTGTGAATGAACTTCGTGGAGAGAAGATTGATATTATTAATTGGAGCGAAAATGCAGCAGTATTAATTGAGAATGCGTTAAGTCCGGCTAAGGTTATATCTGTTATTGCGGATGCAGATGAAAAGACAGCTAAGGTAGTAGTTCCTGATTATCAGTTATCACTTGCAATCGGTAAGGAAGGTCAAAATGCAAGATTAGCAGCAAGGCTGACGGGCTTTAAGATTGATATTAAGAGCGAATCTCAGGCAAAAGAAAGTGGAGAAGCAGAATATACAGAAGCCAATGATAGTACATTTGATGAAATCATGGTGGACGAAACATTCAGTGAAGAATAATAAGCATTATAACACAGGGAGAATATATGGCAGTAACGAAAAAGGTTCCGTTAAGACAATGTGTTGGATGCGGTGAAATGAAAAGTAAACGTGAAATGATGCGAGTGTTAAAGACCTCAGAAGGAGAAATTGTTTTAGATATAACTGGAAAGAAGAATGGGAGAGGTGCTTATCTATGTAAGGACAGAGGATGCCTTACAAAGGCTATTAAAACAAAGGGATTAGAGCGTTCTCTTAAAATTTCCATTCCGGCTGAGGTATATGACACTTTACAAAAGGAGTTTGAAACGTTTGAAACAGCAGAATAAAGTATTTTCCATGTTAGGTCTTGCCACAAGAGCAGGCAGAATTGCCAGTGGTGAGTTTATGACAGAAACTTCGGTCAAGAAAGGAAAGGCGGTACTAGTAATCGTTGCGGAGGATGCATCGGATAATACAAAGAAGATGTTTACCAATATGTGCAGTTTTTATGAGGTGCCGATTTACTTCTATGGAACGAAGGAAACCTTAGGTCATGCAATTGGAAAGGATATCAGGGCATCGTTAGCAGTGTTAGATGAGGGATTTGCAAATTCCATCATAAAAAACATTGAAGCAGAAATGCGTAATGCCAGTACAGAATAAATAGATATGGAGGAAAGTAATGGCTAATATAAGAGTGCGAGACTTTGCCAAAGATTTGGGAAAAGAAAGTAAAGAGTTAGTATCAATATTAAAAGCACAGGGGATTGAAAAAACACCTGCCAGCAATATTGATGATGCACAGCAGAAATTGATCAGAGATGCAATCGGAGGAAAGAAAGAGCCTGAAAAGCAGACTGCTCCAGTAGCGGAAAAAGAAAAGACAGAGCAGCCTGTAAAGGCAGAGGATAAGAAATCCAATATTACATCTGTATATAATCCACAGAATAGTAATAACAATAGTAAGAATAACAAAAACGGTAATAACCAGAATCGTAATAACCAGAGAAATGGCCAGCCAAGAGGCGAGAATCAGAATCGTAATAATCGCAATGAACAGAATCGTAGCAATAATCGCAATGACCAGAATCGCGGTAATTACAACCAGAATCGTAATGGTCAGGGTGAGAGTCGTCAGCGTAATTTTGACAATCGTAACGGCGAGAATGCTAATAACAATGGTAGTTACCATAACAATAACCGTAATGACCAGAATCGCAATGATAGAAATAATGATCGTGGCTTTAACCGTAATAATGACCGCAATAACGGAAATAATAGTTATCGCAATAGTGGTCGTTCTGATAGAAATGGTCAGGATGGAAAGAGAAATTTTGACAATAACAGAAGACCGGCAGGAAAAGATAATGGCAGAGTGGCGGCTATTCCACCAGCACCAAAGATGGAGCGTTCAGAAAAGGCAAATAGACGTGCACAGAATAACGCTTACGATAATGATAAATATAGCAAGAGCGAAAAGCGCAAAGAAGAATTAGAGAGCCGCAATGAGCAGAACTTGAAGATGAGTAAGAACAAGGACGGTAAAGGAAATAAAAATAATCGTCCAACACCACCACAGAAACAGGAGCCAAAAGAAGAAGTGATTAAGACGATGGTACTTCCGGAATCCTTAACAATTAAGGAATTAGCGGAAAAAATGAAAATACAGCCTTCAGCAATTGTAAAGCAGTTATTCTTACAGGGAAAGATGGTAACTGTAAATCAGGAAATCGATTATGCAATGGCAGAAGAAATCGCATTAGAGTACAATTATATCTGTGAACCAGAAGAAAAGATTGATGTAATTGCAGAATTATTAAAAGAAGAAGAAGAAAAAGAAGAAGATTTAGTAACAAGACCACCAGTAGTCTGTGTTATGGGTCACGTTGACCATGGTAAGACATCTCTTTTAGATGCAATCCGTAATACGCATGTGATTGACAGAGAAGCAGGTGGTATTACACAGCATATTGGTGCGTATGTGGTAAATCACAATGGACAAAGGATTACATTCTTAGATACACCGGGACATGAAGCATTTACAGCTATGCGTATGCGTGGTGCCAATTCAACAGATATTGCAATCTTAGTAGTAGCTGCCGATGATGGTGTTATGCCACAGACAGTAGAAGCCATCAGCCATGCAAAGGCAGCAGGCATTGAAGTCATTGTTGCTATCAACAAGATTGATAAGCCAAGCGCTAATATTGAGAGAGTAAAGCAGGAATTGTCGGAGTATGAACTTGTTCCGGAAGATTGGGGTGGAAGCACAATCTTCGTACCAGTATCTGCGCGTACACAGGAAGGTATTGATGAATTGTTAGAAATGATCCTTCTAACAGCAGAAGTTTGCGAATTGAAAGCAAATCCTAACCGTTTAGCAAGAGGTCTTGTTATTGAAGCACAGCTTGATAAGGGTAAAGGACCAGTTGCCACTGTTTTAGTTCAGAAAGGAATCCTGCATGTTGGTGATACTATTGCAGCAGGTTCTTGCTATGGTAAAGTGCGTGCTATGATGGACGATAAGGGACGTCGTGTAAAAGAAGCAGATCCATCTACGCCAGTTGAAATTCTAGGTTTAAATGATGTGCCAAATGCAGGTGAAATTGTAGTGGCTACTAAGAATGATAAGGATGCAAGAAATTTTGCAGAAACCTTTATTTCTGAAGGCAGAGAGAGAATGTTAGAAGAAACAAAGAACAAAATGTCATTGGATGATTTATTCTCTCAGATTCAGGCTGGTAACTTAAAAGAATTAAACATTATTGTAAAAGCAGATGTTCAGGGTTCTGTAGAAGCAGTGAAGCAGAGTCTTGTAAAATTGTCAAACGAAGAAGTAATTGTTAAGATTATTCATGGCGGTGTAGGTGCGATTAATGAATCGGATGTTTCCTTGGCAGCGGCTTCTAATGCCATTATCATTGGATTTAATGTTCGTGTGGATGCTACCGCAAAGGCAACAGCAGACCATGAAGGTGTGGATGTTCGTTTGTATCGCGTTATTTATCAGGCTATAGAGGATGTAGAAGCTGCTATGAAGGGTATGTTAGACCCTATATTTGAGGAGCAGGTAATTGGACACGCAGAAGTAAGACAGCTGTTCAAAGCATCTGGTGTTGGTACCATCGCAGGTTCTTATGTGTTAGATGGTGTGTTCAAGAGAGATTGTTCTGTTCGTATTACACGTGAGGGCAGCCAGATATTTGAAGGTCCTTTGGCATCCTTAAAGAGATTCAAGGATGATGTGAAGGAAGTAAAAGCCGGCTATGAATGTGGTCTTGTATTTGAGAAGTTTAACGATTTAAGTGAAGGTGATATCGTGGAAGCTTATATTATGGTAGAGGTGCCTAGATAATGAGAAAAAACAGTATCAAGAATACACGTATCAATGGCGAGGTTATGAGAGAATTAAGCAACATTATCCGTGGGAATATCAAAGACCCACGGATTGCTCCCATGACTTCTGTGGTAAGTGTGGAAGTAGCTCCTGATTTAAAGAGCTGCAGAGCGTATATCAGTGTATTAGGAGACGAGCAGGCAAGAAAGGATACACTTGCCGGACTTAAGAGTGCAGAAGGATATATCCGCAGAGAGTTAGCACGTTCTATTAATCTAAGAAATACGCCGGAAATTACATTTATCATGGATCAATCTATTGAGTATGGTGTAAATATGACAAAATTAATTAATGATGTGACAGCTCCGCTTCATGAACAAGATGAAGACGAGGATGACGGAGAATAAGCAGGAAGGGTGTAAGGTAAGTAGATGAACTGGTTAGATGAACTGTTAGAAGGTGCAGAAACGATAGCTATTGGTGGGCATGTCAGACCGGATGGTGATTGCGTAGGCTCCTGCCTGGGGCTTAAAAACTATATTTTGGAGAATTATCCGGTAAAAAGTGTTGAAGTATTCATGGAGGAACCACCAAGTGTTTTTGCTTATTTAAAAGGGTTTGAGGACATATGTTCAGATTTCTCTACTGATAACCATTATGACATTTTCTTTGCTTTAGATTGTGGCGATACAGGCCGTTTAGGCGATGCATATCGAATTTTTGAAAATGCCGGCAAGACGGTGTGTATCGACCATCATATCAGTAATACTGGTTATGCCGATATGAACCGTATTGATGGTGAAATAGGTTCTACCTGTGAAATTTTATTTTATTTGATGGAAGCAGATAAGATTTCACAGGAAACGGCTTCTGCAATTTATACCGGTATTATTCATGATACTGGTGTGCTAAAATACTCTAATACAACTTCAAAAACATTGCAGGCAGTGGGAGTTCTTATTGATAAAGGAGTGCCATTCACTAAGATTATTGATGATACCTTTTATACAAAAACATATGTACAGAAGCAGATATTAGGAAGAGCTTTATTAGAGAGCATACTTTTATTTGATGGAAAATGTATTGCCTCTGTCATTCGTAAGCGAGATATGGAATTTTATAATGTTACATCAAAGGATATGGAAGGCATTGTAAGTGAGCTTCTCACCACAGAAGGTGTAGAAGTGTCTATCTTCCTGTATGAAATGGAATTTCAGACTTTTAAGGTAAGTCTGCGTTCAAAAGAATTGGTGGATGTAAGCACAATTGCTTCTTACTTTGGTGGGGGTGGACACATAAGAGCCGCCGGATGTACAATGGAAGGCTCACCGCATGATGTGATTAATAATTTGACACTGCATATCGAAAAACAGTTTTTGGAGCATCAGCAATGATAGATGGAATTATTAATATTTACAAGGAAAAAGGGTACACATCTCATGATGTAGTAGCAAAGCTTAGAGGCATACTGAAACAGAAGAAAATCGGCCATACAGGAACATTAGACCCGGATGCAGAAGGTGTGTTGCCAGTGTGTTTAGGAAAAGCAACCAGACTATGTGAGTTTCTGACTGATAAAGTGAAAACTTATGAGACAGTAATGCGTTTAGGACTCTCTACTGATACACAGGATATTAGTGGGACTGTATTGAAAGAGCGGGATGTTACTGTATCTGAACAGCAACTTCGAGAAATTGTTTCTTCTATGTTAGGAGATTCTATGCAGATTCCACCCATGTTTTCTGCTATTAAGGTGAATGGAAAGAAGTTGTATGAGCTTGCCAGAGAAGGTGTTGAGATTGAGCGTAAGCCGCGTCCGATTACAGTGTATGAACTGGAGATACTTTCCATAGAATTTCCATATGTAAGTATGCGTATTACCTGTTCGAAAGGAACCTATATCAGAACTATATGTCATGATATAGGAGAAAAAGCAGGTTGTGGAGCTTGTATGGCGAAGCTGACCAGGACAAAAGTAAGTTGCTTTGATATAAAGGACAGTGTTACGCTGGCAAGGGTAGAAGAATTGCGGGACAATGGGACATTACCAGACCATGTGGTATCCGTGGAGAAGATGTTAGAGGAATATCCAGCAGTAAAAGCATTGCCAGCAGGCGATAAGCTTCTACATAATGGAAATAGCATTTTTACAAGTCAGATTGCAATGAAACATGTAACAGGCAAAAAGGATATGCGTGTTCGCATGTATGACAGTACAGGCTTGTTTATTGGCATTTATTATTTTGAGAATGACAGAAGATTAAAGCCGTTTAAGATGTTTTTATCATAACAGAAATAAGAGGTATTTGCATGGAATACTGTACAGGCAGAACAGAATTTGAAATACAGGAAAATTCTGCTGTTACATTAGGAAAATTCGATGGCGTACATGCCGGACATAGAAAACTGATGAAGCGAATTTTAGACTATAAAAAGCAGGGCTGCAAGGCGGTGGTTTTTACGTTTGATACACCGCCTTATTCTGTTTTGGGTAGAGAGAAAGCACAGATGCTTACTACCAATGAAGAACGCAGAATTATATTGGAACGGTTAGGAATTGATTATCTGATAGAGTGTCCCTTTGTGCCGGAGATTATTAGTATGGAGCCGGAAGAATTTATAAAGCGTATTCTGGTTGACCGGTTAAATGTGAAGTATATTGTGATTGGGACGGACTTTCGATTTGGACATAACCGCAGAGGTGATGCGGAGATGTTAGCCACTTATGCTGATGAATACGGATATCAGCTAGAAGTAGTGGAAAAGGAAGTGTATGAAAATGATATTATAAGCAGTACAAGAATCCGTAGCGTACTGGAAAATGGTGATATGGAAGCAGCGTCTATGTTATTGAATGGTCCGTACCATGTAATGGGTAACGTAGTGCATGGAAAAGAATTAGGACGGCAGATTGGAATACCCACTGTAAACCTGATACCGGATGACAATAAACTGCTTCCGCCAAATGGAGTATATTTTTCTAAGACACTTACTGAAAAAGGAACCTATTATGGAGTTACTAATATTGGTGTAAATCCCACAGTGGAGCATGGCACAATCAGAAAAGTAGAAACAAATCTTTTTGATTATAAGGGAGATTTGTATGACACCTGGATTGATGTAGAACTGTATCACTGGGAACGTAAGGAAAGAAAATTTTTATCTGTAGATGATTTACAGACACAGATGTTTCATGATATATTGTTAGCACAAAAGTATTTTAGGAGGTAACGAGTGTATGGATATGCGTGGTCTGGATACAAAAGTACGCAAACGTCGTCAGGAAGTGTTTACGGAAATTGCAAAAGTTGCCTACAATTCCGAAAACCTTTTAAATGATATTGAAGAAATGCCTTATAAAATTGTTCACACAGATAAATCTGAGTACTGGGAAAATGTGTATCGTGAGCGTGCAGTTGTGCGTGAACAGATCAGACTGGCACTTGGATTGTCGTTAAGACCGGAAAATAAGCCGGTACATGCTACGCAAGGTGTTGAGGAAAGTAATATTGCTGAGAAATATTATGAACCCCCGCTTATGCAGGTTATTCCCTCAGCATGCAATATGTGTGAAGAAAATAAATATGTAATTAGTGACCAGTGTCAGGGGTGTATGGCACAGCCATGTTCTGAGGTATGTCCTCGTGGGGCAATCACCTATGAGAATGGTAAATCAGTAATTGACCAGACAAAATGTGTTAAATGCGGAAAATGCCGTGAAGCCTGCCCGTATGATGCCATTACCAGACATAGCAGACCATGCCAGCATGCATGTGGTGTAAAAGCAATCAAATCCGATGAGTTAGGACGAGCTTACATCGATTCAGAGCTTTGCGTTTCCTGCGGTATGTGTATGGTAAGTTGTCCATTTGGTGCGATAGCAGACAAGTCACAGATTTTGCAGCTGATTCGTGCAATGCAGTCAGGAAGAGACATTTATGTTGCGTTGGCGCCTGCTTTTGTAGGACAGTTTGGACCAGATGCTACACCTGAAAAAATAAAAGCTTCGTTGTTAGAGCTTGGCTTTAAAGGTGTGTATGAAGTAGCGATTGGTGCGGACGAGGGTGCCATGGAGGAAGCAAAGCACTATGTAGAGGAAGTGGCAACCGGAAAAGTACCATTTTTACTGACTTCATGTTGTCCGTCATGGGCAAGTCTGGCGAAAAAGCATTTTCCAGATATGATAGACAACATATCAAATGCTCTGACACCAATGGTTGCTACAGCAAGAATGATTAAAAAAGAGCATCCTGAGGCTGGTGTTGTGTTCATAGGTCCTTGTGCGGCTAAAAAACTGGAAGCATCCAGAAAATCTGTACGGAGTGAAGTTGATTTTGTAATAACCTTTGAAGAATTAAGTGCTATGTTTGCAGCAAAGGGTATTTATTTGAATGAAGCAGATGATATTGATGCTGTGCAGGATGCTACGGCAGCAGGTCGTGGATATGCAGTAGCTGGTGGTGTTGCAGGAGCCATTGAAGCATGTATTAACGAATATTATCCGGGAACAGAGGTTCATATTGAACATGCTGAAGGACTGGATGAATGTCGTAAGATGCTTCTTCTTGCTAAAGCTGGCAAAAAGAATGGTTGTCTGATTGAAGGTATGGGTTGTCCGGGGGGCTGTGTAGCCGGTGCAGGTACCAATATACCAATTGCAAAGGCAAAAGTAGAAGTAAAGAAATTTGCAGAACGAGCAGAGAAAAAGCTGCCGGATAAAGAATAGGCGGAGGAATAGCAGTAGGATGTTAGAGCGTTTTTATCCTTGTGAATATATGGAAAGTACCTATCACATTCCATTTGAAAAATACTATGAGAAAGGTATGCGAGGTGTGATTTTTGATATTGATAATACTCTTGTAGAGCATGATGCACCAGCAGATGAGAGAGCAATTGCACTGTTTGACCGCTTGAAGAAAATTGGATTTGATGTGGTGTTACTTTCTAATAATGATGAAGGACGTGTAAAATTATTTAACAGTTCTGTTCATGTGAAATATATTTATAAGGCAGGAAAGCCGGGCATAAAAGGATATCAGAAGGCTATGGAGCAAATGGGAACATCGACAAAGACTACATTGTTTGTAGGAGATCAGATTTTTACGGATGTTTATGGAGCCAATCGGGCAGGCATTTACTCTATATTGGTGAAACCTATTGCAAAGCATGAGGAAATACAGATTGTACTCAAGCGATATTTAGAGAAAATAGTACTTGCATCCTACAAGGGCCATTTGAATAGCAAGAAAGCAAAAAAATAGTTGAAAAACTATCTATTATAGTATAAAATAGAAAAGAATGTGACTGAAAAGTAGCAGGCATACACAAGAAAGAAGAAAGTCTGCTTATTATGAAAAGTATCAAGGAGGAAATAAAATGATTTCAGCAGGTGATTTCAGAAATGGTGTAACATTAGAGATAGAAGGAAATGTATACCAGATATTAGAATTCCAGCATGTAAAACCAGGTAAAGGAGCAGCGTTTGTTCGTACAAAGTTAAAGAACATCATCAACGGTGGTGTAGTTGAAAAAACTTTCCGTCCAACAGAAAAATTCCCAGCTGCACGTATCGACAGAGTAGACATGCAGTATTTATATAGCGATGGAGATTTATATAACTTCATGAATACAGAAAACTATGAGCAGATCGCTTTAAATGAAGATACTGTAGGTGATTCCTTAAAGTTCGTTAAGGAAAATGATATCTGTAAGGTATGTTCATACAATGGCAACGTATTTGCTATCGAGCCACCTTTATTCGTTGAATTAGAGATTACTGAAACAGAGCCAGGTGTAAAGGGTGATACAGCAACAGGTGCAACAAAGCCAGCTACTGTAGAAACAGGTGCTACTGTATACGTTCCTTTATTCGTAGACCAGGGCGATAAGATTAAGATCGATACAAGAACAGGTGAATATTTATCAAGAGTATAGGCTTTTGGCATATATTTAGAGTTCTGATAAGTGCAATTAACCCCCCAGAATGTTGAATTTCTGGGGGTTTTTGTGTTTGTGTAATTTTGCTAATTGTGTTGTAGGGAGGTCTTTTTTATTGCTCAGAATGTGGGATATTGTCGAAAAGAGGTGGTGTAACCTGCCACTACATCATCAAATGGTTAGACAGCGATGAAAATGACAACTAACCTCGGACTGATTCCACCGTGACGGAATAAGAAAACCCTCGGACTGCCATCCGGGGGTTTTCGTTTTGGTGTTTCCATTGTTAGAAACTATTACTTCTTTTTGCCTACTGGCATTATAGCATATGCAAATTTTGATTGCAATATTCTTTTGAAAATTTGTGTTTGTTTACTGTTCCGCTTCTGCACAAATCTCTTCCAGAACACGAATAAGATCATGAATCGTCTCTAGGTGGACATTTCGTTCCAGAATACAATTTTTCAGATTGACAGACAGGGTTTCAAATTTATCCCGGATAGCGGGAGATACATAGGATGCCATGTTTATCACCTCACGGGTAGTATGTGCAAAAATACAAAAATTATAGCCTGGATTTTTTAATTCCTGTTTCCTGAAGCAGCCAGTCAATTCCCATACTTCCAAGAAAAATAAAGGAGATGGCAGCAGGAATATCAAGAAAGAAATTAAAAATAACAGCGGCAAACTGTCCAATCGATACACCGGTGCATCTTGCACAGACAGGAAACTGGTGCCCTTTGTAGAAAAAACTTCTCTCAGGCATTCGATGGCATCCGCTTAATTCACCAATTTCATCCATCCAGTTTTCCATTTGTTTCCACAGTTTTGACATATATGTATCACCCTTGAAGTGGTAGTAGTTTTTGTTTTTCCTTTTCCCATGCCACATAGTCCGCATAAAATGCCGGGAATGTTGAACAGTAGAAAACCAAGGCAGGCTTTTATCCAGCCAAATCCTTTTGTCTTACCACTTGCTGTAGTTTCTGTAATTACTTCATTTGTTATATTTGTGCTTTTGCATCTAGGGCATATCATAATGATTCTCTCCTTTGTTTGAATGATAGGTACATTCGCTGTGATGTTACTAAGGTAGTTAAACATCAATGGATTACGCTTGGTGAAATTATTATCTGTCACATTGTTGTCGGTGAATGTACACGTATAATAATTCTTAAGGTAGTAGGACTGAATTACTTGTCTAATTCTTTCAGCGTACGTGGAAAGCAATATTGCAATGGATGAAACCGTTGCTTACACATGTACTCTGAAAGAAATATCCTAAGTAATTCAGTTTACTATTTTTTCAACACTGCAAATTTTGTTAGCAGATTGTAAATGTTACATTCCTTCTCCGCCAGGACCGTCTTTGCGTGGTACTTCGTCAGGGATTACATCAGAAACATCCTGTCCTGGGAGAGGAATTCTGTTTTTAAATGGTTGCTCCTGATTGCTGGTTGGCAGGTCAATTCCTGGAATGTTACCATCATCATAAACATTTTTTTCTTTCATAGAAACCTCTTTCTGCCGTCGTATATGTTTTGCGGCATGTTGATATTAAACGACTCCAAAATACTAAACTAGTGTACAATACACTAGTTTGTACGAAAATTTAGTTTCTATTCTGATGGTACATACCAATACATTGTTAAATACATAACTGCTATCTCAGCTTCTTAATTTTAGCTCATAGCAGAAATACTCATCGTAGTCTACTACACATCTGTTTTTTTTTCTATGCATTTTCAGAAAAATATTTTTGCTTAATAGGCTCAACCGGCATATCTGTTCCGGTCCAGATGCGGAATGCCTCAGCACCTTGATATAAAAGCATATACAGGCCATTGAAGGTTGAACAGCCATGTGCTTTTGCTAAAGACAATAATTTTGTTTCTCTTGGGTTATAAATAATATCTGATACAATAAGTTCCGGACGAAAAACACTTTCATCATTGATTGGGCAGGTATCAGTATCTGGAGCCATACCAAGAGAAGTGCCGTTTACAAGGATGGCGCTTTCTCCGATGCTGTCAGTAAGTGATTTTGAGTCAGCAATGTCATAAACATTCACCTGACAAGAAGTTTCTTTGTTTAAAGTATCAGCAAGAGCAACTGCACGCTCATAATTTTTGCCGGGACGGTTGTAAATGTCAATAGATGAAACACCGTCTAAAGCAGCTTGTGTGCAAATAGATACAGCAGCACCGCCGGCACCTAAAAGCGTCATTTTTTTGCCGATAATGGAAAAGCCTGCATCAGCGACAGAGCGCATATAGCCAACGCCGTCAGTGTTGTGGCCAATAAGCTTTCCATTGTCATTTAATACTGTGTTGACAGCACCAATCATTCTGGCTGCCGGTGATAGTTCATCACAAAGTTCGCACATTAGATTTTTATCTGGCATAGTACAGTTAAAGCCTTTGATTCCGATGGTTTTTAACCCTTCTACAGCGGTTTTCAATGTGTCAGTGCCAACATCAAAGCATAAATACACATAATCCAGGTTTAAAATGCGGAATGCTTCGTTATGCATAAGTGGCGAAATGCTGTGTGATACTGGAGAGCCTAACAGACCGGTAAGTCCTGTATGTCCGGTGATAATTCTATTTTCCATGGATGAAAATCTCCTTTTTACGATTTGTTAAAATGATTAGGGAGGCAAAATTCATTTGTCCTTAATACTAAGGAATATCATAGCACAAACTGTCATAAAATGTCTATGCTTTTCAAATTCTGCTTGTATATCTTTGGGGAATTCGTTATACTATACAAAGATATAGGGCGTATCCTATCAAAGAAAGATTGTAACTATTCAGAACCAGGACAATACAAGCTTGTATTGTGCTGAACTGCACAGTCCGTATGAAAACGTAGTGGCAGCAGGCCAAAATCCATCACCGTAGGTGATTCTGCATGGATTTTTGCATGTTATTATGAATGTAATTCATAATAACATTGGTAACCTATGAGGGTACTGAAT
>JBGVIB010000160.1:0-5295 GCA_045122835.1 Lachnospiraceae bacterium | reverse complement strand
GGGAGACTTAGGCATGAGGGCCACACCCCGAATGTCTTAGTCGTACTTGGGAGTTAGTTCACCGGAACGTTGGCTTCGGTCTGCGTGGAATATGCCATGCCAGCAAGCGGCTCTCCTGCAGTGTAAGTCTGAGTTGCCCCTGGGAGCCCCTTCCGCCAATTTACGGACGGGTAACAAATATGATACAACAATTACACAAACCAGAATTTGATACCTTTCTATAACAAGTTCAGCACCACACCAACACAAAAAAAGAACTGCCCCTGCAACCTTGCAAAACACAGTTCTTTCCACACTTTATTCCTTATTTTAAAAATCCATTCACAATCTGTGCTTCCGCTTCTGCCTCTGTCAATCCTAATGTCATAAGCTTAATTAACTGCTCACCTGCAATCTTGCCGATGGCTGCTTCATGAATCAGGCTGGCATCAATGTGGCTGGCAGTAATCTCTGGGATGGCACTCACCACTGCCTTGTCCATAATAATGGCATCACACTCCGTATGACCACTGCAACGATTATTTCCATTGATCTTAGATAAAAATACCTGCTTGGATTCATCCTTTGCAACAGAACGTGAAATCACATTGGCACCAGAATCCACACCGTTTAAGTCTACCTCAAAATCTGTCTCTGCTGTCTGCTTACCATGTGTCATGATTTTTTCTTTAATCACTAATGTAGCTCCATCTAAAAGAGTAGCTTTTGTCACACGCTTGGTAGAATCCACACCTTTAATCTGTACTGTATCCATTTCCATATAGCCATTGTCATCTATTTCAATGATGGTTGTTGGATTCATGACATTTTCACCATTTCCATCTCCGCTACCATAATGTTTTTCTACATATTTCACTTTCGCATTTTTCCCAATATGGAACGTATGAATACCGTCATGCTCTGACTTTCCATCACCACTGTTGTGAATTCCACATCCGGCAACAATGGTCACATCACAATCTTCACCTACATAAAAATCATTGTACACAGTCTCTGTAAATCCGCTGCTACTAAGCAGCACTGGGATATGCACACTTTCATTTTTTGTTCCCGGCTTGATTATAATGTCAATGCCATCCTTGTCTTCTTTCTTCGCTATCTCAATATTAGCCGTTGAATTACGTCCAATACTCTGTCCATTCGCTCTGATATTAAAGGCACCTGCCGGAATTTCATGCAGACCGGCAACCTGCTCTAACAATGTCTTCTGTATTTCGTCCATGCTTATGGTCTCCTTACTTTTCAATCTTTTCACAAATTCGGCTTACATTTCCGTTCAGCAACTCCGGTAAAATAATGTCTTTATCGCCTACATTTACCACTTCACCATCTGCAATCACGACAATTTTGTCTGCTATGTTCAATATTTTTTCCTGATGGGATATAATAATAATTGAACCGTTGATTTCCTTATGCATATTTTCAAATACACGAATCAGACTGTTGAAGCTCCACAAATCAATCCCTGCTTCCGGCTCATCAAATACAGACAGTTTGGTTCCTCTTGCCATAATCATGGCAATTTCAATACGCTTTAATTCACCACCAGATAAAGAAGCATTAACCTCTCTGTTAATGTAATCCTGAGCACATAAACCTACAGAAGACAAATAATTGCAGGCTTCTACCATATCTAATTCTTTCCCAGCCGCCAGACGAATTAAATCCTTCACCGTAATTCCTTTAAACCGAACCGGTTGCTGAAATGCATAACTAATTCCAAGCTGTGCACGTTCTGTAATAGATTTGTCTGTAATATCCACACCATCTAACATGATTTGTCCACTGGTTGGCTTCTCAATACCAGCAATAATCTTAGCTAATGTGGATTTACCACCACCGTTTGGACCTGTGATTGCCACAAACCGCTCATCTATGGTTAAATTAATATTTTTTAAAATTCCTTTTGTTTTATTATTTTCATCTACATCAAAAGAAACGTTTCTTAATTCCAGCATACTTTCCTCCGTTGTAATTCCACTTTTCTGGAAAATAGTATACCAACCTTTATTTGGAAATGCAATAGTTTCACTGAGAATCCTTAATTGTTTTCTTCCGCTTGTTTACTAAGCCACCGATTCTTCCTGTTTCCTTTGCAGACAGGGAACGCCAGCCTTCCTCTAATACCTTTGGCAGTAATCCTAATTCCTCTGCTACCTCGTATTTTAACTTTTCTTCTTTCGTAAGCTCTTCCAATTTAATTTCTTTTTCTTTCTTCTTTGCCATAAAATAAGGGCCTCCTTTTTATAAAAGGATACCCTTATTTTTCCATCTTATTCACTGTTTTGTCATTTTAAATTGCTTTCACTAAATGCATTCCACTTAACAACAAAATTGCTACAAATTTGGTATACATAGTGCGAAATGTATCGTGGGCATGCTATTCTGCAATATTAATATCAACTTCGCCCATATCACAATCCGCTGTAATTGTGTAATCTCCATTATTGTTCTGGTTCAGCTTTGCAGACATTCCTTCTGCACATTCTTTGTCATTCAAATATACAGCTCCCATGTTAGAAGATAATTTGTAGTTGTATTTTTCAACAGCTCCGTTTAAATCCAGATCGATTTCACCCATATTACAGTCTGCATCAATATTTCCATTTACTGTTCCCTGTAACGATACGGAACCTGCGTCACAGCTTGCCTCTACATCTCCACCATAATAACCCTTTACAACGATTTGTCCGGCATCCACATCTAATATTGTGTTGTCTGCCTTCAATTCTTCTATTGTTACACTTCCTGCATCCACGGATACTTCCATATCTCTAGAGTCTAACTGCTCAATATTAACAGAGCCTGCATCCAAACTAATGTTACAAGAGGATAACACATAATCCTTTGGCATATGAACTACAACATAAGAATTCAGCACATCGTTTATTCCACCCCAGGATTTGATTGTGTCAAATATATCCCCATCTTCTCCCTTGTATTCCATTATCAAAGAAGCACCATCCTGCTTGCACACAAAACCATTTCTGACATTTTCATATTCAACGGTAATCGTATCTCCCTCATACACATCAAACATCAACTCTCCCATAGAAAAATCTTCAACTTTTATATGGGAGACTTCTTTGTCCGCTTCAAATGAACCGCTAATCCCCGGTTCATTTATAAAATCTTCTTCTCCAAATGACAAACCACCATTTTCTACAAAAGTATTAAATAATTTTGCACCACCTGAAACAACACCGCCAAATACTAACGCTGCGCCCAGTACCAGGCAAATGCTTCCACTAATTAATGTTACCTTTAAAAATCGATTCATAATTTCCTCTCTATTCTGCCGCTTAAACGGCTTATTTTCCAGAATTTGCTTGAACGTGCCCCAAAATTCATTCCTACAATATGCACTCTCTCGTCCAATAAATTACTTAGATTTTGTGCAAAGATGCTTGATGCCCTTTACCATTGCCGGAATTGCCTTTCCAATTAAAAGCACTGTCAATAACAGACAGATAAACATTCCTCCTAAAAACAACAGACCCACACCTATTACAATAGAACCTAATGCCGGTGACACCACTATCTGTGAAATACCAACCGCAACACAGGCAATTCCGGCAACAGCAAATGCTGGTATGCACACAATAAGTGCCACAAGAATCCCAAAAATCGTTCCAATTAATCCTAAAATTGCACCTGCCACTCCAGAAAGAATTGTCAGCCAAACCGGTGAAAGCAAAATTGCTGCCACTACAATTAACACAATCTGCCATGTCTCAAGGGATTTCTTTTCTTTTGCCTGGCTTGCTCCTGCTGTAGCAGTTCCATAAGTATAGCTATTATTCCCAGCTGTATTACGCTCTGTCTGGGGCAATTTTTTGTTTTGATTTTTTCCATCACGGACGCCTCGTTCTGTGTATTCCATAGAATCTCCATTTCCACTTAAAAAGCCATCACGAATACTTTTTGCAACCTTTTCCGGTGATTCTAACTCTGCAATTACAGCTGCTTCATTTTCCACCCCAGCATCATTAAAATAATCCTCATAATACTGGATTGCCTCTTCTCGTTCTTCTTTTGGTATGTTCCATAGTAAACGTTCTAATTTTGATAAAAACTCTGATTTATTCAACAGTCATCCCTCCACAAAATAATAAGTCAATTTTATGAGTGTATTTTATCCATTCATCCTTATATAATGCCAGCTGGCTTGTTCCCTTGTCCGTTATCTTATAATACCGTCTGTTTCTTCCGCCGCATTCTTTATCATATACTTCTAAGCATTCATCCTTCTGCAGCCGCCTTAAGACAGGATACAAGGTTGATTCTGATATCTCAATAACCTGCCGCACATCCTGGGTTATCCTATATCCATAGGTTCCAACGGATTCCTTTGAAACAACAGCTAGTACAATCGCATCTAACAATGCCGCACCTGTGTTAAATACCACGTTATCACTCCTTTTCCTCAATATTATTTTTATAATATTATACAGTGTATAATATTGTATGTTATTATAATATACGACGTATAATATAATGTCAAGTATAATTTTATCTTTTTCATAAGCCTAATATGTTAACGTTCTTTAAAACGCAGTAATGGAGCGAGATTTTTCACAATCTCGCCCCATTATTTTTTTACCATTCTTTATCTGCGTAATTCATATTCTGTTTTCATTACCGATATCTTCTTTAAATAGCAGTTTTTCAATTCATTTTCCTGTTCCAGCTTCTCATTCTTCTCCTTGAGATACTGCATATATTCCCTGCATAGTCTTACACCACCATGAACTGCAATGTCCTCATGGTGTTCCATCTCATCTAACCACTGTAAAAGTGATTTTTCGCGAATATCGTTGTATGTATTGTCTTCTTTTATAAACATTCTTCTCTTTCCTCCAAGAACCAGTGTACTGTATCATTGATATCTTTTTTCAGTTACTTTTCTAATAATCGCTTATATAAATTATCTACACATATAGCTGTTTCAACTAAAGCGGCAGCAATTCCTTGTTTTCTGTATGCAGCATGAACTGCCTCATAGTCATTTACATTCAGTTTTCGTAACTATTCAGTACCCTCATAGGTTACCAATGTTATTATGAATTGCATTCATAATAACAGGCAAAAATCCATGCAGAATCACCTACGGTGATGGATTTTGGCCTGCTGCCACTACGTTTTCATACGGACCGTGCAGTTCAGCACAATACAAGCTTGTATTGTCCTGGTTCTAAATAGTTACCATTTTTCTTATAATCATACAAACCTCCACCTTTCAATAAATTATACAACATTTCTCTATTTTTCAGTATTTCAATTTGGTATCACCGT
>JBGVIB010000159.1:0-11457 GCA_045122835.1 Lachnospiraceae bacterium | reverse complement strand
TAAAACACCAGTGTTTGATGCAGTTGTAGCAGAGTTATAATTTGATTTTCTAAAAAGGGGAGACTAACCAATATGCCAGCGTTCCTATACCTATTAATTTACATAATTATATTTCTATACGGAATCGTAATCGGAAGTTTTTTAAACGTCTGTATTTTCAGAGTTCCAAAGAAAGAGAGCATATTAACACGTTCTCATTGTATGAATTGTGGGTATACGCTGCGCTGGTATGATTTGTTTCCAGTATTTTCTTTCTTATTACTAAGGGGCAGATGCCGTAAATGTAAGACAAAGTTATCAATACAGTATCCTCTTATTGAAGGATTGAACGGAATACTTTATGTAGCCGTTTTCTTGGCAAACGGATTTGAGTGGAGCAGTATGCTGTATTGTCTTATGACATCCGCCCTGATCGTAATAAGTGTAATTGATGAAAGAACTTTTGAGATACCAGTACAAGCTAATATATTTATCTTGTGTCTGGGTATTATCTCAGTGGTGCTTGATTTAGGAAATTGGTCAGAACACGTCATTGGCATGGTAAGTGTCAGTGTGTGTCTGTACTTTTTATATGTCTTGTCAAATGGACAGGCAATAGGCGGTGGTGATGTGAAATTAATGGGAGCGGCAGGTCTGCTTCTTGGATGGAAAGATATCACACTTGCTTTTTTTGTTGGATGTATTTTAGGTGCATTCATACATGTAATTCGCATGAAGATAAGTAGCGCAGAGCACAGGCTGGCAATGGGTCCTTACCTGGCAACAGGAATATTTATCTGTGCACTGTGGGGAGACAGAATGATACAATGGTATTTAAGTATGATTGGTCTATAGGTAAATTCGTGTGCTGGATTTTCAAAATAAATAGTGATATAACAGAGAAAAGGTTACGTCATTATTTATTCTGAAAATCCGTACAGGGGTTTTTGCTTTATATAAGCATAAGGAATATTCATTTTTGAACAACAACGGTGAAGGATTCACTAAGAAAAGAGTTAAAGGAGAATGGGAATGGCTAATAGAGTTGTAAGTATAGAAGTGGGAATCTGGCATACAAAAGTCAGTGTGACAGCAGGTCAGAAGAAGAATCCACAAGTGTATCAGGCATTTGTATTTCGCACTCCGGAAGGTGTAATTGAAGATGGTTACATCAGGGATAAGGAAGTCTTTGCAGGACATTTAAATCAAGAATTACAAAAGCATAATATAAAGGAAAGGAATGTTATCTTCACGCTCTCATCCTCCAAGATTATTACGCGTGAAATTACAGTTCCACTTGCTAAAGATGATAAAGTGGCTAGTATTGTACAGACACAGGCAAAAGAATATTTCCCAATGGATATTACTAATTATTCCATTACACACACCAAAATGGATGTGGTGGAAGAAAATGGTAAAAAGGAACAGAAGCTTTTGTTAGTTGCTGTGCCGGATAATTTGTTGAACAATTATTATTCCTTTGCAGAAGCAGCAGGACTCCAGGTAGAAGCGTTCGATTATATTGGAAACAGTACAGTACAGTTCATGCTGAATAAGGTACCGGCTTCCGGCGGTATCGTGGTGGAAGTGGACGAACAGGCAACCATTATCAGTATTTTATCAGAGGGTAAGCTTGTATTCCAGCGTATTGCGCCATATGGTTATGGAACAACCTTGTCCAATATGATGAATCACCCGGTATTGGGGCTTAAGGATGAATATGCAGCATTTGACTTTTTACAGAGAAATAATGTAATTCATTATGAACCAATTCCAGATAAATTCCCGAATACAATGGGATTAGATTTAGACAGAAAGAAAGAGCTGTTAGAGGATGCATATGTAGATATTCGTGAATCCATGAATTATCATATCAGAGTTGTATTTACAGCTGTAGAGTATTACCAGAATCAGATGAGCGGTAATCTCAAAGGAAACTTATATCTGATTGGTAGTGGTACGAAAATCGCAGGCTTATCAAAAATGTTTGAGCAGGAAATACCGCTTTCATTATATAGTAGCGGATATGAGACTCTCCTTGGCTTAGATAGCTCTTCCATTGGAGGAGATGCAGTTGCAGCAGACTTTATCTCTACGGTAGGTTCTGTGGTTAAACCAATTGATATTAAGCCAAAGGAAATGAAGGAAAAAGAAACCACTAAGAGTGGCTTACGTTCTGCCTATATGATTTTTGGTGGAGTGGCAATTGTGTCCGCAGCCTTAGTGCTTACTTCAGGTATCCGGTATTTTGGTGCTGTTTCAAAGCAACGTGAACTTGACCAGAATATTGAGAATTTGTCTTATATTGAGAAGGTATTTGATGATAATAATCAGATAAATGCAGAATATAATGTGCTTGCAGAGTTTGAACAGAGAACAATTTCTAACAATGATCAGTTAGGTACATTGATTACGCAGTTGGAGCAGGAGCTTCCGAAAACTATGACAGTGGAAAGTCTTAATGTGGATGAAGAAAAGATTTCATTAAATGTGTCTTGTGATGTGAAGATGACTGCTGCAGCATTCCTAGTGCATATGCAGAACATTACTACTTTAACTAATGTTACAATTCCATCTATGACAGAATCAGAAGATGCAGCCGGTAACAAAGTATGGAAGTTCAGTGTGCTTGCTGATTATGTAGGTACATCAGCAGCTGCAGCAGGGGATGCAACAGTTAATACAACTACATCAGGTGATGCAGTTGCGAATCAGTAGGAGGTAGAACGAATGAAAAAATTAAAAATAACAGATTCAGATTTACGTTTATTAATTCTGCTGGGTGCTCTGATTGTTTTTGCTTGTGCATATTTCTTTGGCTTTAACACATTTAACAAAAAAGCATCTGCCGTAGAAGAACAGAATGAGACAAAGCAGGTACGATTAGATGAGCTGGAATCTATGGTGGCTCGAGAAGCAGAAGTTGAAGCTGATACAAAGGAAAAGAAAGAGGCTATTGAGAAGATTATTGCTAAGTATCCAAGTAAGATTACAACAGAGAAAATTATCTCTATTGTTCAGGAGTTAGAAGATACAACGAAAATTAAAATCTCTCAGATGAATTTTGTATTAGATAACCAGTTTGCTGATGTGGCTGCATCCCAGATACTTGACCCACAGGCACAAAGTGAAGATGGAACTACAACAGATTCAGCATCAGCGGCAGCAACCGCAGCAGCTAATAAATATTACGGTTCCTTTGCTTCTGTTACAATGAATTATGAAGCTGATTATGACACATTGAAACGTACAATTGATGCAATTAATCAGTCAGAAGATAAGAAGTCAATTGCTACATTAGCAACAACTTTTTCAAATGAAGGTAATAATCTCACAGGAACATTAATGGTATATTTCTATACACTGGATGGTACAGGTAAGACATATGAAAACCCTGTAGTTAATGAAGAAAAGGGTGTTTCCAACATTTTCCGTTCCGGAAGCAGCAGCCCTTCAGCGAATCAATAGAAATAGATGACAGGAGGTGTCTGTATGGTGCATAAGAGAAAAATGAATAATAAGGGCTTTTCTCTGGTTGAAGTAATTATATCCATGGCCATACTTGCCATTATTTCGATTCCTTTGCTAAATTATTTTACTGATTCTATGAAATATAATGCAATTGCAAAAACGAGACAACAGGCAACAATAGAAGCCCAGAACATTATGGAGCAGTTAAAAGCGGAGGATAAACTGTTGAAACCGGATGTTACCGGTAATTACATAACACCATATTTCAGCATGAAAGATATTGATTATCATGATTATAACATAGATGAGGATACGGGAATTGGTGATGTAACCTATCAGTGTCTGGCAGGAACCTTATCTGGACAGTTTGATGTGAAGGTTACCTTAGATTCGCCTTCTAAATATAATGAGAAGCCTCTTCCGGTAATATATGGTATTGATGAAACACAGGATGTATTGGCAGTAGAAAAAAATCAGTATACAGAAGCAGAAGCTTATTTTCAGGCAAAATCTAGCTCAGCAGGACGTGTGATTGATATTAATGCAAATACAACCAGAACAATGCATCTTGATTTCAAAAATGATGGTGGAAGCGGTAATATTAATGTTAAGATATATTACGTGTATCAATGTTTGAACTTGACTTCTGATGGTTCTGTAGATACGTATACCAGTACAACATTAGCAGATGTGAATCTTGCTTCTGTAAAGAATTTATATTTGTTATTTAATCGAAAACAGGATAACGAACAGGTGAAGATAGGTAATCCGGATGGGATTAACTTGCCGAATATGTATTTTATTTGGCAGAGTGTAACAGCGGATCCTGGATATGGTATCACTATTGATGGGTTGTCACATTTAGAAAAGCCAAAAGGAATTATTCATACAGATATCAATAATGTATATGATGAGTATGGATCTTCAACTGCAATAAGAAAGACAACGGTGGCTTCATCGGAGAAACCAATTCGTATAGTAAATATTAAAATTGCTGTCTTTCCAAAGGGAACATTTGGCGGTGCTTCTGCAGAAGCATATGTAGAAATAGAATCTACGAAAGGAGAGTAGCCATGGAGAACAGATGGTCGTTAAGAAAACAGAATACAGGTGCCTCTCTGGTTGCTGTCATCATTGCACTGGTTGTTGTGGGAATTATTGGTATGCTCATTATGCAGCTTACCATGACTAATATCCATATGAAGGAAGTTGAGAGCAGTAGCAAGAAGAATTTCTACAAGACAGAAGAGTTCATAGATGAGATTTCGGTGGAATTAAACAGTATTGCCTCTGATTGCATGCAGGAAGCTTATATAACAATATTAGAGAATTATGCTCATTATAGTGCTACCGGTACAGATATGCAGGGTGTATTTGCAGAATTATATCTGGATAAGTTGCTGAATGCATTAAAGGTTGAGACTGCGTCTGTTGAGACAATACCAGTGATTGGTATTCCTACAGGTAAGAGAACGTTATATAGAACGGATCTGGTTGCAGCTGCTATGACGAGTGGCACCTTTACTACCACGAATACGGAAGCTATTTTATATGTAGATTTAACAGAAAAAACAGTACGTTTGAAAAATATTAAAGTAAAGTACAATACTGGTGATTATGAGACCGCCATTACAACAGACATTGTCTTTGAGACTCCAAAGCTGAATTTCAAAGGTAAAAATAAGGTAACAGATTACATGAAATACGCCTTGATTGCCGATGACCAGATTTATGTGAATGCCAGTGGCATAAGAGTAGATGGTAATGCTTATGCAGGCGTTGGAGGAATAGAAGCCATATCTACTGCAGATGGTACATTTGTCGGTAATACCATTGTAACCAGAGGTGATATTGCATCCTCAGGTGGTAACTTAACAGTTGGTGATGGTACCACAGGTATCTGGGCAGAAAACATTTGCACAAAAGCTGGAGCTGGTCATATTTCATTAAAAGGAAACAGCTATATTGCCGATGACCTCACGCTGAACGCAAGAAATAGCCACATCACATTACAAGGTGAGTATTATGGTTACAATTTCCAGGAAAAATATGGAACAAAGACAGATACAAAAGATGCAGATTTTAGTAGTGCCATGATTATTAATGCGAAAAACAGTAGACTAGATATTAGTGGCTTAAGTTATATGTTGCTGGCTGGTAGAACATATATTTCCAGTGGTAATAGTGGAAGTGATGTTCCGATGGGTGAATCTCTGTCGGTAAGAGCAAATCAGCTTGCTTACTATGTGGATGAATCCTATCTGGAGCATAATGCCGACGGTTCAATAACAAAAAATGCTGACGGTACAATTAAAGGCTTCTCAGTTGATGGTAAAACGGCCTATGTTAATGATACAGGTATGAGTGATATTGACAACTATCTGAAAACCAGTGAGCCAGTTGTAGCATATTCGTTTATCGATACAGTATCAGGTATTCAGACTTATTATTATCTGAACTTTAAAGATGAACAGAATGCAAACAGTTTCTATTCAGCCTATGTAAGCAGAAACAAAACAGAAATTGACACGCAGGCAGAAGGATATTTAAATCATGTAGGTCTGCAGTTAAACCCTACTACTGTTCTTACCTTAAAAGGTGATATCCTGTACAGAGATGGAGCAGGGGCGTTACAAGAGGATGCAGTAACAATTAATGGAGCTGAT
The DNA here is from genome assembly GCA_045122835.1 of Lachnospiraceae bacterium. GTDB lineage: Bacteria > Bacillota > Clostridia > Lachnospirales > Lachnospiraceae > JBGVMW01. The sequence continues at coordinate 5,341 of JBGVIB010000159.1, read as the reverse complement.
TGGGATGTATCAGGAACATACTGGGATTATGCTAAGAAGCTGGCGATAAAATATAAGTCATTACAGTTGTCTTTAACAGAAACAGAAACTGGTATCACTGGTGAAGATGTACGTTTTACCAAACCAATGGGCGTCACTTATGAGATTGATAAGACAGTAGATAATTTGTTTGACAGAATTGTTGACAAAGCTGCAATCCAGGCAAATTTCAGTGATACGGCAACCACGCTTGTAAATGATAGTGGTGCTACAGTAGTCTTTGTTGATAATGAAGGCGTGGGCAGTACTTCATATAGAGTGCCAACAGGTGCAAAAGGAATTGTAGTAGCTACTGGTGATGTTATGGTAGAAGGAACCTATGAAGGTATGATATTATCTGGTGGCACAATTTCCTTCGCATCAGGAGCAAGCGTAAAGGGAAATTCTGTTCTTGTAGCTGATTTGTTCCAGAAAGATGCAGAACTGTCTACTCCGCTATTTACAATGTATTTTAGGGATTATGGAACTCTTGAAGAAAGTGTAATTGGAACGGTAGAAGTATCAGATTACTTATCCTTCCAGAACTGGCAGAAGAATTAGGATGGTGATGATATGAGTAAAAAATGGATTCACGACCATAGTGGTATGTCGTTAGTGGAAATTATTATTGTAGTAGCGATTATCGGAATTCTGGCAGGTTCTTCTTATGCAATGTTTAATAATATTAAATCTGCAAATATGAAGGATACAGTAGAGACCATAGATAGTCAATTAGACAAGTTGCAAATGCAGACTATGAGTAAATCTGGTAATCCATATATGTATATCTACAAGCTGAGTGATGGCTATTATATGAAAGTATTGAATGAAAAACTGGATACTTTTGACGGTTCAAAGTTAGATGCCAATGGTAGCAAAGTATGTGGAACTGATGTGGATATCTATCTTAGAAAATCAGGTGTTACTGATGAATTGATAGATATGAGTGGAAATTTTATTAGAATTGCCTATCTCAAATCAATGGAATTTTCCAGTGATACGAATGTAGATAGTGTAGTGTTAACAGGAATTTCATCATATGAAATTAAATTGATGAAAGAAACTGGAAAACATATTATGTATTAGGAGGTGATAAAGAATGCGTCTGAATAACAAAGGTATTACATTAGTAGAACTAATTATTGCAATAGCAGCTTCTACAATTATCTTTGGTGCGGCGATGATCTTTATGGCCTCCGCCCATCGAGGATATAATACTGCATCCACAGAGATTAATCTTCAGACAGAATCCCAGGTACTGGTAGAACAGATAAGTGAGTGGGTTATGGAAGGCAACAAGATTGAAATAGATGCAACGAATCATAAGTTAATTGTGTATCGTATTGATTCCATTTCCATAGCTGCGTCACCTACTGGTATAAAGCGTGTTATCTGGCTGGGAAGTGGTGGAAAGCTTTATATGAAGAGATTTACAGATATATCACTGGATGTAACAACTGCAGATGAAATTATAGATAACTGTATTGGTGAATATGTAACTGATTTTACACCGGGGTATGATCTCAGTGATAATGACAAAGTAACAATTAATATGAAGTTAAAAATTGGCACCAATGAACATGAGATAAATGATACTTTTAAGGTGCGAAATGCAATTACAGCAGGAATTCACTACCTGGATTGGAGGAAAGCAGTATGAGTGATAAAAAGCACAATAACAAAAAATGGAACATTGTGTGGAAAAGCGGCATTTTCTGTATGCTGCTTTTCGTGATATGCGGGATTTGCATAAAATTTGGTTTCCATCAAAAAGAAAATTTTGCAGCTTCTGGTAGTAGTGAAGTAACCAGAGGTGTAATAGATAGCATTAGTGAGTTGCCATCTTCAAAGCGAGACGGTACATCCGCAGAGCTTGGTACAAAAGAAAATCCATTTCTGATTCTGGAAATCGTTCCATATGAGGAATATGCAGAAATTGGATATCTGATTAGCGGATGTGAACCGGTAAAGATTGAGGAAATGTATGGCCACCGCGATTTAAAAAAGATTGCTGATAATAAAGTCTCTACTGTTACAAAGGTAACAGATGCTTACTTTTTTGCAGATGAACCGGAAGCAGATGCAAGCAAGTATGATGATGAAGATTCTGTGGAGACTGTGGCTGAAAGCATGACCTTAGATGGATATTACGAAAGGGTGAAGTCCGGAGAAGGTCAGTTTAAGCAGAATGATGATAAGACAATTGAATATGTTGGTGAGGGTAGTGGTAATATTATCTGGCATACTACTCAGTCATATGAGGCAGATTATGGCTCAGACAAGTTTTCAGATGATATAAAAAAGAAGCTTGATGAAGTGGGCGAAAGAGCATATACCAGAAGAACCAGTGATCCTACAGTAGATGAACTATATCATCCGGCAACATACTATGCGTATGAAAATAGTGATTATTTCCTAACAGATTCATTAGGTCTTTCAGAAGATGAGGCAGAAGAGTATTCTGTAGTTGTGAAAACAATTACACCAGCTGAATTAAATGACAAGCCAAGCTGGATTAAGCATGCAGATCTTGTGTATATCTCTCCGACTTCTAATGTATCAGGTTTTGTAGATATATGGAAAGAATATAATCGTTTAGGACATTCAGTAACATCAAGTAGAAGTGATACATTTGTAGGCAATGATATTGATTGGGAAGTTGCAGAAAGGTTGTTTATGAAGGTAACTGACCGGAAAGATTATTGCGGTATCATAATGAACGAAGCTGTCTATGATGTTGACAAACTTTCAGGTAAAGAGAAAGTAGAATTTAAAGTATGTGACTGGAACGGTGATGCAACATCAGTTAAGTATGAAGCAAATGGCTCTAATAACAACATATATAAGCTTTCTGTAATGCTGTTGTCTATGGATCCATATGCATTCCGTAGCATATATTTCAATGACGATACAACATTGATTTCTAGTGGTAATTTTAGAGCCCAGTCAGGAAATGCTTCTACCAAATGGACTCAGGAAATATTTATTCCAACCAAGGCAGACGGCAGTACAGATTGGGAAGCAAGTGAACTTTGGGACAATTATAAAATTAAGGAAGATCTTATTTCAAGCAATGACAGCGATGATGATACACCATTGTGGACAGTTGGACGTGTTCATGTATTTAATAAAAAGACAAGTATCCTGACATCTTATACGAAAAGCAGTAATTGGTGTAAGGAATTTAAAGAAGGTTCTTCTGCTACAACTGCTGATGCAGTTAGTTATATTTTAGACGCAGATAAGCATAGTGAACCAGCCATAGCTGAAAAAATCCATGTATTGGATTTAGAGCCATGTATAGATTATAATGGAGAAGTATATGGTGGTAAGACAGATAAGGGATATTATGTTACAAAACAATTTTTCCGCTGGTTGTTACCATCTTATAGTGGAGACATTACAGTTACTCATCAGACTACAGCTGAATTCATTGGAAAGATTGAGGACTTGAATAGTGAATATGATTTAATCTATATGGGATTGGATAGTGGTGCTTATAATCATAATTCCGATGGTTCAACAGATTGGAATGACGATAGTCTTGATGGGTTGGTTTATATTCATACTGGTGATAAGGTGTTAGCTTCGGGATATTCACCTACTAGTGTTAGCCGATCAGTAGATTGGTTGACAAATACATCAGGATCGGAATTACGTGTATCCGGTAATGATATTACCGAGCTGAAAAAAACAGATTTGGATGGCTTTACAAACTCTGGATTGCCAGTTGTGGCACTTGATGCGTTGTATGATTTAGATACCAGTTTGGTTGATAATCAATCTAATATTTATGATTTTGTGAGAGATAATAAGAGTAAAGATAACATGTGCAGCACATCTCAGGCAGCTAATGTTTTAAAAGCTCTGCAGAATCAAAAGCCAAACTTAAACCTAATACAGAAACCTCTTGAGTATAATGTGGTAGTCTCAGGTGATTCTGTGACGAATCAGTATCTTAATACATCGGGTGGTAAGGCCTATATGACCTTTAAATTTAAGGTAGACGAGCCGGTTGCAGGTGTTACATATGGATATAGAATCTATATGGATAAGAATCGTGATGGTAAGTTAACAAGTGGAGAGAAAATAAAAGAAGGTTCTTTTAGTGGAAATGAAACAGTAAACAAAACCTGTTACCTGTCAAGTACTTTCATTGGTGTAGTACAATGGAAACTTGAGGTGTATCGAAAAGATAAACCATCACTTCGTACAGAGGAAACCGGCTTCTCCGCTGTTAAGAATACCGGAGCCAAGAAAGAAATAAATGTATTGCAGATCATGCCAACGCCTGATTCTAGTTATGGCGGATATTTGAACTTACAAACAAATGGAAGATTTCTCTATTATTTTGGTTTGTTAGATGAATATGACATTAAGGTAGAAGCAATTACAGTGGCTGATTTTGAAAGTTATTTTGTAGACAGTGGATTCTCATTTGATAAGTCAAAAGATATCAGTGCTACAAATCCGGTTGATTATTCAACTACAATAAAAGATAACGTTGATAAATACGACATGATTATCGTTGGATTTGGTGATACTTATAGTGAGGTAAATATTTCTAATAAACATGGTGCAGTGGATTATATTGATTATTACATTGCACAAGGTAGAAGTATTTTGCTCACACATGATTTATCCTCACTGCATAATGTACCATCTGGAAGTACACTGCCATTTGGATATTCCGCTAATACTTTGCTTCGTGATGTAATGGGTATGAACCGATACAAAGCATTAAATAAGAACTTAACTGATGCGGAAAAAGCAAGTATCCGAGATTATCAGAATAAGCAAACATATGATAGTATTTCATCTGCGGCAATACATGGATATACATATTATGCTATTAAGCGTTTGGCATGGGGAAGCGTTGGTGATAGCAGTGGGGATAAGATGCCATTTAAGTATATGATTAACGGTCCGTATGGTGAACCTACATGTAGTGGGATTTCAACAGGCTTTAATAATAATAATGATTTGACAACCAAGCTTTCACAAGTAAATCAAGGACAGATTACAGCTTATCCATTTTATATTGATCCAAATGCAGATATAGCATCCACCCATGCACAATGGTATCAGTTGAATATGGAGGATGATGAGATTACTGTTTGGTATTGTCTGGCCGACGATAAACAGGCAATAGCTTGGAATAGCGGTGATTCTAACCAGAGAGGTACCGCCGTAACCTATGGTGTTTCACCTAATGATGTAGCAAATAACTATTACATCTATAGTAAAGATAATGTATTCTATTCCGGTGTTGGACATTCTTCAGTGCGTGGAAATTTATCAGAAATGGAAACAAAGCTTTTCA
>JBGVIB010000158.1:0-8622 GCA_045122835.1 Lachnospiraceae bacterium | reverse complement strand
ATCACCGCCCTTAGAACCACTTACAGCTAAATTCCTAGCCTCTGATAGCAAGCTACATCCCCTCTCTCAGCCGGACGGTTTACGCATATGATTAGGCAATCCAGACAGCTTATACTAGGCGTACGGGTAGCCACTATGATTGAACATTTACACAACCCAGAATTTAACAACGCCCAATATTGAAAATCTATACCCCTGCTCTGTTATCCTCAATCATGTCATACAGCTTAACCATGGCATCATGTATGCCACCAACCGCATTAATCAGCCCCTCAGTCACCGCTTCCTCACCTACCAGAATAGTACCTAAATCCTTGGTCAGCATGCCTGTATTTAACATCATCTCCTCAATTCGTTCCCTGGATATCTTTGAATGATCAGAAATAAAATTGACAATTCTGTCCTGAATCAATTTAAAATAATCATAAGTCTGTGGCGCACCAATCACCGTCCCATTCATTCGAACCGGATGCACAATCATAGTTCCACTTGGCACAATAAAAGAATAATCTGCCGATACCGCCAATGGCACACCGATGGAATGACCGCCTCCCAATACCAAAGATACAGTCGGTTTATTCAGACTAGCCACCATTTCTGCAATGGCAAGTCCACTTTCCACATCACCACCAACAGTATTTAACAAAATGATAACCCCATCTATATCACTACTATCCTCCAAGGCAGCTAATTGTGGAAGTATGTGTTCATATTTTGTGGTCTTACTATTATTCGGCAGACATTCATGTCCTTCTACTTCACCAATAATCGTCAGCAAATGTATCTTATAATTCCTATTATTCTTATCCAACGTCTCCTGCCCAAATTTTTCAATTTTTTCATCCCTTTTTTCTTCGATTTCCTGTTCTCTTTGCTTCTTCTCCTGAGACTTTTCCTGATCTTTCTGCTGATTCTTCTGCATATGTGACCTCCCTAAATATTGTTCATTTAGATAATTGTAAAACGTCAACAGAGTAGTGAATTGTCAAGATTGTTTGTGATAAATATATAACATAATAGGCAGATATTTGTCACGAACAATTCGCGGACGGTTACCACTTCAGTAATCATCTTACTTTCCTTTATTATGTGAAGCCACAAAAAAAGCATACACATTTGTGCATGCTTTCCTGTATTTTCCAAAAAATCAACCGATTAAACACGTTCTAACGCCTGAGTCAAATCCGCAATAATATCCTCTGCATTTTCAATACCAACAGACAAACGAATTAAATCTGGCTGAACACCTGCTTCTATTAACTGTTCATCCGTCATCTGTCTATGTGTATGACTTGCTGGATGAAGAACGGAAGTTCTTGCATCTGCTACATGTGTTACAATAGCAACTAATTCCAAATTATCCATCATAGCCACAGACGCTTCACGACCACCCTTTAAGCCGAATGAAATAACACCACATGTTCCATTTGGCATATATTTCTTAGCCAGTTCATGATACTTGTTAGATGGCAGTGCTGCATAATTTACCCATGCCACTTTCTCATGATTTTCTAAAAATTCAGCTACTTTTGTTGCATTTTCACAATGTCTTGGCATGCGAAGATGCAAAGTCTCTAAGCCTAAATTTAACAGAAATGCATTCTGCGGTGACTGCATAGAACCTAAATCTCTCATAAGCTGGGTAGTTGCTTTTGTTATGTATGCTAATTTTCCGAATTTGTGTGTATAGATAATGCCATGATAAGAATCATCCGGCTCAGTCAGACCTTTAAATTTATCATGCTGTGCTTCCCAGTCAAAGTTACCACTGTCAACAATAGCACCACCTAAGCTAACTGCATGGCCATCCATATATTTTGTTGTGGAATGAGTAACAATATCTGCTCCCCATTCAAATGGACGACAGTTGATTGGTGTTGCAAATGTATTATCAATGATTAACGGAACACCATGGTTATGAGCTAATGTAGCAAATTTTTCAATATCTAATACTGTCAGCGCAGGATTGGCAATGGTTTCTGCAAAAACACATTTTGTATTCGGTCTCATTGCCTTCTCTAATTCTTCTAAAGATGCATCCTGATCCACAAATGTACATTCAATGCCTAACTTCTTCATAGTTACACCGAACAAGTTAAAGGTTCCACCATAAATTGAAGTCGAGCATACAAAATGGTCACCAGCTTCACAAATATTAAATACTGCGTAGAAGTTCGCTGCCTGACCAGAAGCAGTGAGCATAGCACCAACACCACCCTCTAAACTGCAGATTTTAGATGCAACTGCATCACAGGTAGGATTCGCAAGTCTGGTATAGAAGTAACCCGAATCTTCTAAATCAAATAACCTTCCCATCTGTTCACTGGTATCGTATTTAAACGTAGTACTCTGGTAAATTGGAAGTACACGCGATTCACCTTTTGTTGGTTTCCAGCCTTCCTGAATGCATTTTGTTTCTGTTTGATAATTAATCATTTGTGCATTTCTCCTTTTCAATCATATATTGTTCCTTTAATGTGTGAACCATTTCTTCATATATTGCCTTGCAGCCTATCAAATCATCCTGTTCAATTTTCCCGATACAAGGATGTAAATACTCTTCGTATATATTCTGGTAAATTGCTTTTGCTTCTGTTTTTCTGTTAATGTGTTTAACGATTGTTGGTGCTATATCATAATATTCCTGTATGAGAATGCTTCCTTCTGCACTGCCTAACAAATAACCATCACGATACTCACGCAATGTCTGTAACTCATAACAGTCATCACCTTTCGAAAGACTTTCGCACACAGCTGTGGTGATGTAGCAAAGCCTGTCTCGAAAACCGGCATTTACCTTCTCGAAGGTAGATTTACTTATTTTAGAATCCTTAAAACACTTGCCCCATTCTTCCACCAGGCTGTCAGCCAACGCATCCATTGCAGGTCCTTTGTAACGTGCCATTGCGGGAAATACATAGACAGCCATCATAAAATCATAATGGGTCTGCTGTTTTGTCTGTTCATTCTTCGGTAATGCCTGGATATTTTCCTTCACACTGTTTAGAACTGCTTCTGTCAACTGCTCTATCAACTGCTCCTGCTTTTTAGAAGCAGTAAATACTTTTTCCACCTTCATCATGGTTCGATAATGGGTTGTATAATATTCTCCAAATGCTTCTTTATACGTTTCTTTTTTAAACCGTTCTTCTGCATTCTCAAACTCTAACATAGCTGGCAATAACTGGCATGCCTCTGCGAATTCTTCATTATATTCATTCTCATCCATCAGATTGCTGTCCACTGTTTCTATCAAAGCAGCAGCAGCCTTCACCAATATCTCCTGACCACAATACATACAAAGCATGGTAGCCTTATCTGATGGAAGCGTCAATTCATGCTTACACTTTGGACATTTTCCCTGCAACATATTTTATGTCACCTCATTCTTTCCAGAAAACACAAAGTCAAAATGCTATTTATTCATCCCAGTTGTGGTAAACTTGCTGAACGTCGTCGTCTTCCTCTAACAGATCTAATGTCTTCTGGATACAGTAAATATCCTGCTCATCAGTTAACGTTACCCAGTTCTGAGGAATCATGGTTACTTCTGCATCTGCCATAGGAATACCTGCATCCTCTAATGCTTGGCGTACTGCGCTGAAATCATCCGGTGCTGTTAATACTTCGTAGCAGTCTTCTTCCTCACTGAAATCCTCTGCTCCGGCATCTAATGCTGTCATCATTAATTCATCAGCATCCCCTTCATAGTCTTCTTTCGCGATGATAATCTGTCCTTTTCTGTCAAACATAAAGGATACACAGCCCTGGGTTCCTACATTTCCTTTTCCCTTTGTAAATGCGTTACGAACATTAGCTGCTGTACGGTTCTTGTTATCTGTTAAAGCTTCTACGATAATTGCTGTTCCGTTTGGTCCATAACCTTCGTATGTTACAGATTCATAGTTAATATTGCCTGCATCTCCTGCTGCACGCTTGATACCACGCTCAATCGTATCATTTGGCATGTTGTTTGCTTTTGCCTTTGCAATTACATCACGAAGACGGCTGTTGTTGTTTGGATCTGCTCCGCCTTCCTTAACTGCTACAGCGATTTCTCTACCGATTACTGTAAAAATCTTACCTTTTGCAGCATCATTTTTCTCTTTCTTATGTTTAATATTGGCAAATTTTGAATGTCCTGACATATTCTATTAACTTCCTTTCCTTTGTCCTGTGTGCTTTTTGTGCACTCCAAAAGGGCTTATAAAATAAAATAAACCCTTGATATTCTAACACTGATTTGAAAACACGTCAACAAAGAAACCTACTATTACACAGAATCTTCCCTGATACATCATAAATTAAATAACTGTCCTATTCAGTTATTTCGTTTCCGATGTGTTCGTTTCTGTGTTATTTTCAGTGTTGTTGTAGTAAAGTTTCTCCACCATAACCTTCTGAATAATTTTATTTTCAATTCGCAGGATATGAAAACGATAGCCCTCATATTCTACTTCCAGCTTTTCATCCTCCGATGGAATTCGGTTTAACTTAGAAATTAAAAGTCCATTCAACGTTTCAATTTCCACATCATCAAAATCTAAATTCAATACATCTCCAACTTCCTCTAAGGGGGTAAGCCCACTCATCAAATAGGTATCCTCTGCCTTTTGCTCAATCAGATTTTCTTCTTCCTCATATTCATCTAACAGATTTCCTACAATTTCTTCTAAAATATCCTCTAATGTAATAAATCCAGCTGTCTGACCATACTCGTCCACTACAATTACCATTTGAATTTTCTGCTGCTTCATTCTGGTAAATAATTCTCTTACTCCGCGAGTCTCTGGTATAAATACTGCTTTTCGTACCAGCCCTTCAATGGCTCTGACCGGTACTGCTGCCAAGGAGCCATCTGCACTCATACGGATAGCATCCCGCAGGTGTAAAATTCCAATTACATTATCAATATCATTTTCATAAACCGGATATCTGGACTTATTCTCATCCAGCATAAAGCAAATGGCGTCCTGCAATGACATTTCCCCATCCACAGCAATCATACTGCTTCGGTGGTTCATTACATCCTTCGCTGCCTTATCCCCAAATTCAAAAATATTGGTTATCATCTCTGCTTCTGAATCTTCAATAACACCCTGCTCCATGCCTTCGTTTACCATGGAAATGATTTCTTCTTCCGTCACATCATCTTTTTTATCCGGATCCATATGCAACAACTGAATACACAGGTTTGCTGTTATATTAATCACATAGGTAATTGGCTTTAACAAAATCACAAAAAAACTTACCACATTTACCAAAGCAAATGCCCATGCTTCTCCATGCTGTTTTGCAATCTTCTTTGGCACCAGAATTCCAAATGTAAGCAATATGTACAAAAATACAATTCCTGATAGAACACTAGACAAAATCACACCAATCATTTGCTGGTGTTCCATCAGCTGATAGTTCATCAACGCCCTGTAAATATAATTTTTTAATAATTGAAATTCATAGGCACCAACAATCATATTGGCAAGGACAGTCAGTAATTGCAACGTATTGACGTAAATAACCGGATAATCCAATATCTTCATCAATTTCTTTGCCTTCTTATTCCCCTCCTCCGCCTGCTTTTCTATTAGATTTTCATTTAAAGACTGGGCGGCCGCTCCAAATCCATATAAAATACAATCTAAAATCATTATGGCACCAAACAAAATGATGCCGCACAAGGGAATTCCTTCCTCCATGTATTGCTCCTTTCCAGCTTGTCGCTATGTAGTGAGTTCCAGACTGATACGCAAAGCTTCTCCCACCTGCTTCATAATTTCGTCATCTAAGTGACACACCTTATCTTTCAGCCTCTTTTTATCAATTGTTCTTAACTGCTCTAACAAAATAACAGAATCCTTTACCATCTGATACCGCTCCGCTTCCAATTCAATATGGGTAGGAAGCTTTGCTTTGTTCATTTTACTTGTAATTGCCGCACATATCACAGTAGGGCTATGTTTATTTCCAATGTCATTTTGTATAATTAACACAGGGCGAATACCTCCCTGTTCTGAACCAATTACTGGTCTTAAATCTGCATAAAATACATCTCCGCGTTTAATAATCACAATTTTCACACTCCGAATCCTTACTTTTTTATGATTATTACCAGGTATTCTTCTGTGTATACTATTTTTTTAATTTTTTGCAATTATTCACAAAACGCCTGCATGTACAGTGTTGCTAAACCTTTACATTTGCCCCCACTCTGTGGGTGTAGCAATGTTACGCAGTTCCATGAAAACTTGTGGCACTGCCTTTAAAATATCCTCCGGCATCAGACTATCTTCTCCCACATTTTCTGCTGCCTTATCGCCAGACAGGGCATGAATACTCACTCCTGCTGCTGCGCTTAAGAAAATATCAGTTCCCTGCGCTGCCAATGCGCCAATCAGTCCTGTTAGCGTGTCGCCGCTGCCGCCTACTGCCATACCGCTATTTCCATATTCATTAATATAATAGTTTTTGTCTGGTTTTGCAACTACTGTCCTGGCATCCTTTGCCACAAGCACCACATTGTGCTGTGCTGCAAATTCTCTGGCTTCCTCTATGTAATTTGACACCACTGCCTTTGTTTCTTTCCCAAGAAGTCTTGCAAATTCCTTTAAATGTGGGGTAAGCACCAGTGGACAGTGCTTTTCTGCCAGCCATTCTATGTGGTCAGCTAATACATTCAGGCTATCAGCATCCAGAATAACCGGAACATTGGCATTTTCTAATATGTACCGCGTCATATGCTCTGTGTGCTTATTTACACCCATGCCCGGACCCGCCACAATTGTAGTGGCCCGCTTCACAGCTCCTTCTAAAACATCCATATAATTATTAGTATATGTACTGAGCACCGCTGCCGGAATCTTTTCCTGTAAAATTATACGATTTTCTTCACAGGTTACAATTTCCACCAGACCTGCACCTCCCCGATATGCTGCCAATCCTGCAAAATAAGCAGCACCTGCCATATTTACACTGCCGGCAACCACAACAATTCTGCCATAACTCCCCTTGTTGGAACGTTTTTTTCTTGGCATCAGGCACCCCACTACATCCTTTTTTGTCATTCCAAATGCTTCTGGTGGATTTTCTAAAAAGGACTCTTTGGTAATACCAATATCGGAAACTACAACCCTTCCTGCATATTCTGCTCCTGGATACAGCACAAGCCCCAGCTTTTTAAAGGCAAATGTCACGGTACAATCCGCCTTTACACCACAACCTAAAACATTCCCTGTATCTGTATGTATTCCTGATGGCATATCTACTGATAAAACAAAACTTTCCATGGAATTAATGGTATCTATTGCTTCTCTGTAGATTCCTTCTACATTCCGGTTCATACCAATTCCAAATATGCTGTCTACAATCATATCATATGATTTTTCCGGGATATGGTCTGTAATGAAAATGCCATATTTGTCTGCCATGCCTTTCTGTGTCTTTGTTTCCTCAGACATTTTTTCTAAGTTTCCAATTACTGCAATTTCCACTTCATAACCTTTTGTATGAAGAATCCTGCCAATTGCAATACCGTCCCCACCGTTGTTTCCAACACCTGCTACTATAAGGACTCTGCCACTGGATATCTGCTTTTCAATTATATCCACACAGGCAAGGGCCGCCCGCTCCATCAACACAAGGGATGGCACTCCAAAATATGTGATGGTATTATTATCATATGTTTTCATTTCCTGACTGTTCACTATTGCGTACATTTTTTCCTCCTTATGAACAAAGCGTGCCTTAAAGGCACGCCTATTCCTGAGGATGATTTTCCTCTTCCTTTGTCATACACATCCCCATTTTATTTTTTGTGTTCTTTCTCATAACTTGTAATGTTATAGGAAAGTCGCATAAGACTTTCTGACAAATGTACATTTTCCACTACCACATCATCCGGCAAATCGAGATCAATATGCGCAAAATTCCAAATTGCTTTCACACCACATTCTACTAATATTGGTGCTACTTTTTCCGCACCTGCTTTTGGAATAGTCAAGGCAGCAATTTGCACTGGATTTTCTTTTAAATATTCCGGCAATTCGTCTAACAAATGTACTTCTACATCACGAATTTTTTTACCTACCAATTCTGGATTAATGTCAAATAATGCCTTAATAATAAATCCTCTGTTCTCAAAATTGGCATAATTGGCTATTGCCTGGCCTAAATTACCGGCTCCTACAATAATCATATCGTGCTGCTTGTCAAGACCTAATATCTTAGCAATCTCATCATACAGATATTGTACATTATATCCATATCCCTGCTGTCCAAATCCCCCAAAATTATTCAAATCCTGACGAATCTGGGATGCCGTCACGTTCATCTGGCGGCTTAAATCACTTGAAGAAATCCGTTCTACGCCATTTTCCAACAACTCGCCTAAATATCTGTGGTACCTTGGAAGTCTCTTTATGACGGCTCTTGAAATTTCTTTTTCTTCCACTTTTCATGTCCTCCTTATCAGGAAGTCTCACTTCGTTCTATTATGTAAGCAGTTTTTTTGTTCCATGCTGAACGCAAGCCATAATTATTTTTATTATACTAGTACGTTAAAATAATGTCAATTGTTTCAATGGGGAAATGTGGATATATTATGGTGTACAGTACGCCGAAAATTCC
>JBGVIB010000157.1:0-10479 GCA_045122835.1 Lachnospiraceae bacterium | reverse complement strand
CTATATGTGACCCTCTGAAAACGTCGGCACTTAGGCTGTGTATTTTACAGCCTTAGTGCCCGCTACGTTTGAAGGGAGCGAGAGCGCGTCAAATATAGACTATGTGGTAAGCAGCTATTTGCACAAACAATTCTGACAATTCACTACCTTGTTGGCGTTTCGCAATTATCTATACTTTGATAGAACCGGAATCCAAGGTATCTAAGCCTCCGATACAATTCAAAAAAGTTGACTTTCCAGAACCGCTGGTTCCCTGAATTACACACATTTTTCCTCTCTCCAAGCCTGTTGTGATTCCCTTTAAGACCTGTACATAGCTGCCGTCCTTTCCATAACTTTTCTTTATATCCTTTACTTCAAGATACATACTGCTTCCTCCCTAATGATAAATTTTTTCATGTACATAACAGCGTTATGTTTGACTTATTTTTTTGCCGTAACCTTACAAGCAAGGCTACGGCATGCTTTCTAGTGCACTGTACATTCGTGTACCGCAAACTAATATTCTTTTGTCTGAAACATTGCAAACCAACCACAAATAATATAGTATACAATGGATTCAATCTGCTTGACTGCCTCATCTTCTGAATCTTCATGGGTCAAAAGATATACAAAGGCATCAATCTGCATATGAGCTACCCAGTGAATCAAGTAATCATCCAGTCTTTTCGTTCCCCTAGTTTCTGCAATTTTATCCGCCATGATACGGTAATGCTTTTCACTGACATCTACAAAGTAGTCTATACAATTCTCATAGCAAGAGCCCTGGCTTTTAATTAAAATCAGATAGAATTCGTCATAATACTGATACATAAAATGCATAATCTGTTTTGCGATGCCTATATCTTCTCCAAAGTCTTCCAATGTATTTAATTCTATTGATGTAATCTCTTTCTCTTGCTCATAATGACTACTCATAAGCTGATATAGTTGATTCAATGGTTCTTGCACCAGATTTGCAAAGAGATCTTCTTTATCTTTGAAGAAAAAATACAATGCACCAGTGGTAACTCCTGCATTTTTGCAGATATTCCTAAGCGATGCCTGCATAAATCCTTTCTCTAAAAATTCCTTTTTTGCACTTTTCAAGAGATTCTCTCTTGTTTCTTTCTCATTCTTCAAAAGCTCACCTCGAATGTTACTTATAATCCAATGTAGCATAACAGTGTTATTAGATAACACCGTTATGCTGCACTAATTTTTATTATTTGTCAAGATATTTTTTTCAACACAGATATTTTATTTGAAAGATTCCTAATGAATGGAATCTTTCCTATCACTTTATAAATCGGATATATATCCTCCATAACTTCTACCAGACTTCGATCATTCTGATATTTTAATGATGGAACTAGTGATTCTAATTCCTTACCTGACTTCGCTCCCCATGTAAATTTTGCGTTACTTGCCTTAATTGATTTTTCTACATCTTTTCCTACGACCAGAGGGGTTATGATTTCCATGTATACAGTCACTTTAGAAAACTTTCCATCGATAATAGCAAGAATCTGTTTCACAACTGTTGTATTTGGATGGGCCTTTATATATTCCCCTACCATTTTATCAAGCAAAATCGTTCTGGCAATTACTCCGCTGCTCATCAATGCATCTTTGTCTGCATTGGAAAAATCGTAGTCCATTTTTGTACAATCTCGATTGCTTTGGCATCATATAATTTATGATCCGGTTTCTGCGATTCCTTTGCTCTGGCATAAAATGTTGTGAATTTTGGACACGCTCTAGTATACTGTTGCTATCTATTTGTACCGCCAATCAATACCTTCTTTCCTTCAAAGGCAAAGCCATATGTCCGAATCTGTTCCTTTTTTATGCCTTTTGCAATAAGAGCTGCTTCATACTGCTTTTCTTCTATCTGGTCAAGTGCTGCCTGCACGGTGTCTTCCAGATTTTTTTCATCATCCGAGTCGTGAATTTTAAATTCTAAAACAATCCCATCCATATTTTCCTTTTTGGGCTCCAACATTACATCATATCTGCCAAAACCACTTTCCCGGTTCGAGGTAATCGTATATTTGTCGTTTAATTCTACCAAAAGTCCTAATACGAAGCCATGATAAAATCGTTCTGGCTCAGCCCCTAACGGTCCTTTTCCAGTATCAAAATAGCTGAATATTTGTAGTGACACTTTATTCATGTAAGAATTCATGGCTTTCACATCCCCAATTAGCAAAGCTTTTACAAAGTAATTATATGCAACTTTTGCCGGTGTAAACCAGGAACGGACAATTTTACGGAACATCTGCTCTACTTCGTAATTTGTTAATGCTAACTCATACACCGGCTCCTCACCGTATTCTGCTTCGTCTCCTTTTTCATAATTCAATACCTTCAAATATCCACTGGCAAGCATGAGACTCCATATAGCTGCCCCATCATAATCTAACTGATTGTATACAATTTGCTCATCAATAGGACATCGGAGATGATTGCCTCTTAACAGTTCTTCAAAGGACTTCTTGATTTCTTCATCGCTTTCCCGAATCAACTTTCCTACCAGACTGTTACTGCTGGTATTGGCCCAGTAGGTGGCATATTCACCCGTATCAAGAAAATTTAAAATAGACCATGGATTATAAATATCCTTATGTTTACCCAATATAAAACCATCATACCAGCGTTTTATTTTTTCTTTTTCTTCTCCCAATCCGCAATCATCTAATGATTGAAATACTTCCTCTTCTGTAAAGCCGAAAGCAGTAGCGTACTCGTTAGATGTGGTGGTGACTACTTTTAAGTTATTTAAATCCGAAAAAATTGACTCCTTGCTGACCCTTGTAATCCCTGTCATAATACCTCTTGCCATGTAAGGGTTGGTCTTGAAGGTTGCATTAAAAAAACTTCTGGTAAAGGATGCTAATTCTTCCCAGAATCCATGAACATAGGCTTCCTGCATGGGAGTGTCGTATTCGTCTAACAGGATAATGACTTTTTTTCCGTGATGGCGTGCGAGATAATCCGACAGTTTATGTAACGTTAAAGTTGCATCGCTGTCATCAAAATTCTCTGTCATAATTCTGTCAAAAAATCTTCTGTCGGCATCAATTAATGCTTGACTATCTCTTAAATAAGAATGTTTCACATACAAATCCGAAAGCACCTGACAAATTTTCTTTCTGGTTGTAACATAATCTTTTTCTTTTATACTGGCAAAGGACAGACTAATAACCGGGTAGGTCCCCTGAAGACTTCTGTAGCTTTCTTCTTCCCATACCGAAAGTCCTTCAAACAAATCTCCTCTATCTGCATATTCCAGTGAAAAGAACTGTTCCACCATACTCATATTTAACGTTTTTCCAAAGCGCCGGGGACGGGTGATTAGGGTAGCACTATCTCCACTTTCCCACCATTCCTTGATAAATGCGGTTTTATCAATATAAAAATATTTTCCTTCTCTTATTTCTGCAAAGCTTTGTATTCCGATTGCAATGTTTTCTGCCATTTCCACGCCTCCATACATAAGATATTTTATTCTAAGTCCTCTGTTTTATAGGTTGTATACCCTTCATAATAATAGCTGGTATCAATACCTTTCATATAAATCTCCCAATTACTTATTTCATCTGTTAGTGCTGCTTTTAAGATATGCTTTATCTCAATATCTCTAATGGGGCTGCGCTCCATTGCAAGCAAATAGTCCTCTTTATCTACTTTGCTCCAGTCTACAACCTGATGCAATTCTTTTTTTAACAGCAAATCCAGCCAGATACGCATACTTCTGCCATTACCTTCCCGAAATGGATGGGCAATATTCATTTCAACATACTTTTCTATAATCTCATCAAATGTAGACTGGGGCATTTTATCAATGTTCGCAAGTGCTGCCTCCAAATACATCAATGGTGCAAATCTAAAATTACCCTTTGCAATATTAACTGTTCGCACTTCTCCGGCAAAATCATAGATGTCATCAAATAAGTATTTGTGAATGTCCGCAAGTGCTGCATACGTGCCAGCTTCAAAAGTGTCAAGCAAACCTTTTTCAAACAACTCAAGAGCTTTTTTCTTGCTAAGCTTTTCTTCTGTGTGCGCTAATTCAGCTGAATCTGTAATACCTAATTTGTTCGCAAGTGCCATAGTCATATTCCTTTCTCACACAAATATTTTTGTAATATTTGTATCGATTTTATTGCCATTCGATTTTCTTCAAGCTAATAATCATTGCAAGTTACAAAATTTCATAATAATATAGCCATATCATAGCATTTTATTCACATTTTCACAACCTTACTTTCAACTATTTACCACGTTTATTCAACCTAACTTTTTATTTTTCCACATTTTTGTAACCGAATATCTCCTATTCTTTCACAGCAAAGATAACTGCCATTCTGATTGGTGCCCGCATGCCAAAATCAAAGTGGAATAGAAATGTTGCAAGAAAATAACAGCCAATATAGATAAGCATATGCAGGAAAAACACAATTCCACGTCCCAGCAGATAGGTTAACGTTTTGGTTTTGCTTATAAAAATCCTTTGGATAATACCATTATTCTTCTCAAGAAGAATAATTTCTGCTAAAAGAGATGTTGCCGCTAACATTTTAAATATAACCATACCTAAGGAAATGAGCAAAATAATAACATCACTTCTAAATTAAGAAGTGATGTTATTATAGTTTTATAGCCTAGAAAATTGCTTGTAACTATTCCGTACATCATAGTTACACTTACTTTTCATATTCTCTATTCTCCACATTCACAAGACCTCACCGCAACACTGCGGATATTTTTTCCATTCATATATCCACATGCCGATAAACCAGTACGGATAATCTGATTCCACTTTTCGCCGGATAACTCAAGCACTGTGTCATCCACAAATTCAATGGTACAAATGTTTTCTTTTTCGCAAGAAGAACCACATGCAATCTTATACATATTTTTTCTGCTGATTGCGCCGATTTCCTCTAGTGTTTTTATCATACGATACACTGTGGCAAGACCAATCTTTTTATCCACTCTGGATGCTTTATAATAAATTTCTTTACAACAGGAACACTCTTCCTCTAATATAATATCCAAAAGCATGAGTCTTTGTTTTGTTATTCTGCACCCTTGCTCTTTTAATTTTTGAATCACAATATCCCTCTGCATCTTTGTGGTATGATAGCTTTCGGAATTATGTATATTTTTTTTTGAAATATTGAGATTTTGCAGTTCGCTCACCTCCATGGATATGTAAACATAAGTATTCTTGCATTACTAACAAGGTTTTTGTTTTTCTACTTTGGGTTAGTCTTATATAACCTATGAATAAAAAAATTTTCGCCATTACCATCTTCTCTTTTGATAACGATTTTCATTTCTATTAGTTAGTATATTCTAATCATAATTAGAAGTCAAGAACATTTTTTTCAAAATTTTACCCAAAAATAACTGCCAGACCTAAAAAATCTGGCAGTTGCTGCAAAATCAATATATGCTGCAAAGCGTATTACAACCTATCCAATTCTCTCTGCCACACCGTCATACAGGCATCACTTGGCATACGCAAATCTCCTCTTGGAGAAACTGCTATAGAACCAACCTTTGGGCCATCCGGCAGACAGGAACGCTTGAACTGTTGGGCAAAAAAACGTCTGTAAAATGTCCTAAGCCATTTTAAAATCGTCTCATCCTCATACTTTCCAGCAAAAGCCACCTTTGCTATCCGATATATTTTAGCTGGCGGAAATCCGAATCGCAACATGTAGTACAAATAAAAATCATGCAACTCATATGGACCTACAATGTCTTCTGTCTTCTGTGCAATTTCGCCTTCTTTAGGTGGCAGTAGTTCGGGACTGACCGGCGTATCTAGCACGTCTAACAATACCGCTCTTAACGTTTCGTCCTCACAGATGTCTGCATAATATGCTGTTAAATGACGCACCAGTGTCTTCGGTATGGAACAATTTACACCATACATGGACATATGATCTCCATTGTAGGTTGCCCACCCTAATGCTAACTCTGACATATCACCAGTACCAATTACAAGTCCATTGTTTTTGTTGGCAATGTCCATCAGTACCTGGGTGCGCTCTCTCGCCTGTCCATTTTCATAAGTGATATCATGGCAATTCATATCCTGCTCAATATCTTTAAAATGCTGAATCACTGCATCTGCAATCGGCACTTCTTTAATCGTAATTTTTAAACTTTCTGCCAGGGAAATAGCATTGCGGTAGGTTCTGTCTGTAGTACCAAAGCATGGCATTGTTACCGCAATAATTTGCTTTCTTGGTAAATTCAGTGAATCGAACGCACGTACCGTTACAAGGAGTGCCAATGTAGAGTCCAATCCTCCTGACAAACCAATCACCGCACTTCCTGCATGGGTATGGGCTAAGCGCTTCTTCAATCCTAACGACTGGATAGTCAGAATCTCCTCACAACGCTTATCTCTATCTTTCTTTCCTCCTGGCACAAATGGTGTCTGGAAGAATGGTCTGGAAAGTACAGTATCTTCTACCTCTAAAGTAAAATTTACCCATGTGTACCAGTTTTGTCCACCCTGCTCAAAGGTGGTCATCCGGCGGCGTTCACTTCTTAGCCTATTTACATCTATTTCCCCATAAATAATCTGGTTATGGAATCGTTCACTTTCCGTTAACATGGTACCATTTTCTACAATTAGATTATGACCGCCAAAGACAAGGTCTGTAGTGGATTCACCTTCTCCGGCACTCGCATAAATATAACCACAAATTAATCTGGCAGATTGTCCATTTACCAATTCACGGCGATATACATCCTTACCGGTTGTCTCATCACTGGCAGAAAGATTCACAAGTACTGTTGCTCCTGCCATGGCATGGCGGATACTTGGAGGACATGGTGTCCATAAATCTTCACAAATTTCTGCGCCAACAACAAGTCCCAGTACAGAAGTACACTTAAACAGGATATCCGTGCCAAAGGGAACCATTTTTCCATTCATTTCACAGATTTCCGCTACTGGAAATCCTGCTGTAAAATGGCGTGCTTCATAAAATTCTGCATAATTTGGCAGATAGGTTTTCGGGACGATACCCAAAAGTTCTCCCTTAGAAAATGCAGCTGCAACATTATATAATTTGTTATTATATTCCATTGGAAGTCCAACAAAAACTAAAGCATCTACCTGTTCTGATGATTTTACAATATCCTGTAAGGCACTTTTTGCATCCATCAGAAGCTGCTCCTGCCAGAACAAATCACTACAGGTATAGCCGGTAATGCAAAGTTCCGGAAATACAATTATCTTTGCACCTTTGCCTGCCGCTTCCATCATTTTATCAATAATTTCATCTCTGTTATGCCAGCAGTCCGCCACCAGAATATCTGGCGTTACTGCCGCTACCTTTACAAATCCATGCTTCATTGCTCATCTCCATTTACACTGTGCCAGATGCTTTTTCTAACATTATCTTTAATTCGTCTACTGAATATTTGTAATGCTGGTTACAGAAATGGCAATTCACCTCGATTTCCTCACCATCATTAATCATATTCTGCAATTCTGTTTTTCCCACACTGATTAATGCTTTTTCTACACGTTCCTTCGAGCAGTCGCAGTGGAATCTGGTCTCTGTTGTCTCTGTAAATTCAACACCAAGGTTACCAAGTACAGTCTCTAAAATCTGTTCTGGTGTCTTTCCTTCATCTAACATGGCAGTAACAGAAGCTACCTGCTTTAAATTCTCCTCTAACTGGGTTATAACTTCTTCCTTTGTGTCTGGCATAAGCTGAATGATAAATCCTCCTGCCTGACGTACCGTATTATCCTTATTCATAAGCACACCTAATCCTACAGAAGAAGGTGTTTGCTCTGATGTTGCAAAATAATAGGTCAAATCTTCGGCGATTTCACTGGTAATAAGTTCTGTCTGCCCAACATATGGTTCTTTCATACCGATGTCTTTAATAACCTGTAAAAGACCTACACCTACTGCACCACCTACATCTAATTTCCCTTCTGCATTTGGTGGCAGCATAACAGATGGATTTCCTACATATCCTTTTACATTACCATGGGAATCTGCAGTTACTGTAATACCATTAATGGCACCACCACTGCGAATCTGTAAGGTTAAAATATCCTTGTCACCTTTCATCATGGCACCCATCATCGCGCCACCGGTAAGCAGCCTTCCCAATGCCGCTGTTGCTACCGGGCTTGTGTTATGTGCTGCTCTTGCATCTTCTACTATTTCTTTTGTTGTTGCAGCTAAAGCTAAAATCTGGTTATCTGCTGCTGTTGCTCTTACAATATAATCTGACATATTTATTCACCATGCATCCTGCTATTCACAGTCTGCCCCTTTCTATTTTCCTTTCTCTCGTGCCACAAAATACACACGGTCACTGTCTTCTTTCACTGGTTCTTTCGTAAATGCATCATACACTGCCTCGAATTCCAGACCAGCTTCCTCTAATGCATTCTTTATTTCTTCTATAGTATAAGCTTTCTGGTAATGCTGCTCCTGATAACGTCTGAACAGCCCGTCCTCCTCCTCAATAAATAAAGTAAGGTCATATTCATTGATTCGTTCTTCTTTATCATAAAAATTTTGCCAGATAAAGCTGCCCTCTTCTCTTGCTTCCGCAAAGGTATTCTCGGCTAATTGTACCTCATATTTATATAAAGTATTCATATCAAAAATAAATACTCCACCTGGGTCTAAATAATTATTCACTAACTTAAAGACTTGCACCAAATCTTCATATTCTGTAATGTAATTGATACAATCGCAAATGCTGACAACTGCCCGCACCGTTCCAAATAATTCAAATTCCTGCATCCACTGGCATAAGTAAAGAATATCATGCCCCGATTCCATTTTTCGTTCCATGGCAATCTGAAGCATGTCTTCGGAACCATCCACGCCTATCATATCGTAACCGGCATCTGCCAGCAGCTCAGTAAGACTGCCTGTACCACATCCCAGATCAAGAACAAGACCATCTCCAATCTCATGTTCCTTTAATAAAGATATTATATACGTAGACCATTCTTCATAATTTCTGTTATCCATAAATTCGTCGTACACAGCCGCAAAGCTTGTATATGCTTCCATCCATTGGCCTCCTTTAATCACACTTCGTAACTATTCAGTACCCTCATAGTTACGAGCCAAAATCCATGCAGAATCACCTACGGTGATGGATTTTAGCCTACTGCCACTACGTTTTCATACGGACTGTGCAGTTCAGCACAGTCCTGTTCTGAATAGTTACCACACTTCTATATATAGTAACAAGTTTTTTCTTAGTTGGCAAGCTTGATTATTGGTGCATGATTGTATATACTTACTAAAGAATGTTAAATAACAGCTTTTGGGAAATGGAGTTAACTATGCAGAAAAAATCATTTGCAGGACTAGCACGCACCTGGGCACTGATTCAAAGTGTTGTGCCATTTCTGTTTTTCATACTAACTTTGTACTTATTGTTTTTTAGTCATTTCAGCGAGGCATTTTTTCCTATACAGGTCACTTCGCTATCAGAAACAAAAAAAACATTTGCTAACAAATGTGAATATGTACAACTACATAACCAGACACTTCACTATACCGGTTACGATTATATGGTGGAAGATGATATGGTAGGTTCTTACTACTATGCCTTTGAAGAGGATATTTGTTATTTTTTCCTAATTAAAAATAGTACTTCTAGAGAATGTGCTGCAACAATAATCGTTTCCTCCTTATCTTGCCGGTTAATTCAGAATAATGATGTATACCATGAGCTGACATCACATTTGGCAGAGGATTTATCATGGTCGGTGGAAGATGTGGAATCTATTGTGCCAGAATTTATTATCAGTGAGTATCATTATCTATCCACGGATAAAATCATAGCTGGCATCCTGCTTATTATTTGCGTTGCTGTATCCGGGATGGCTTCGCTGTGCTATCTGGTTGTTTTTCTCTTTCCATGCCTTCATTTTCAGCAGAAACCTTGCTGCCGTTATTCGGCACTGAAAACGCTGATACAGGAATGTGAATGCCAGACTGACAATCCTTCTACTTTCCGTCAGGATACCATTGGCATTTCCACAGATATGTTCTTTTCCACAAGTGAACATATGCCAGCCATTATTCCAATGGAGCAGGTTCTTTGGGTATATCGACACAGCACGGTTCACCGTTTTACCCTTATGCCAGCAAAGCTGACGGATACGCTTCATGTAATGACTAAAACGGGAAAGCACTATTATTTTAAAAGCTTTGCCAGAGAAAGTACCAGTAAGATTCTTCACTACCTGGAGGATAATTATCCGGATATTATTATTGGATATTCACAAAAGAAACAGACACAGGTGCGCGTTCTGCTGAGGAAGCATAAGAGAAATCGTTAAAAAACGGTGAGCAAGCAATAGGCAAATTCTGGGTTGTGTGCTTGCTTAATTATAATCGTTACCCGTCCGTGAATTGGCGGAAGGGGCTCCCAGGGGGCAACTCAAACTTACACTGCAGGAGAGCCGCTTGCTGG
>JBGVIB010000156.1:0-3028 GCA_045122835.1 Lachnospiraceae bacterium | reverse complement strand
ATAGTAAATGGAACAAAAAAGCCTTGGAGAAATGAGGAAGGCTTTGTGATCATGGGCATGAAATATTTTCTGCTCAATGAGGATAGTTTGGAGTTTTAGTATGTTAGGAGATAATATATTCCGATATAGAAATATAAAGTTAGGAGGCAGAGAAATGGCAACGGTTGTGTATTCTAATGAAGAAGATGATATGTGTTCTTTGGTGATAGATGGAGAAGAATATGTTGAAGATGAAGAAAGGGCAATTATCCCCAAAGCTGTATTAAAACAAATAAGAGTTGAGGATATTCCGGATAATTTTCAAATTGAAATATGTGAGTCAAAAGATTCTTCAGTAATAATGGTATCTGTTCCTATGACTTTTGTAAAAGTTGGTAAAAATGAGTTTCAGGTTATTTATGATGAACTTATTACTAGAAAATATTGGGATGGACCAATAGGACTTAAACTATATATGGAGACAAAAAGGGATGTAATAGAAGAGCGTTCAAAAGAGGTAGGGGATATCCATTTAGAAAACTATGATGATGATGGAGCTTATATCCGTTTGGCATATAGTACAAAAATTTATACGGATGATATGAGTGAATTGCTGAGTAATATGGAACAGATATATGGCGAAATAGAAGGTGCAACAGATATTACTTTAGGTTCTCCGTTTTCTAAAATAGATGATTGTGCAAAAGAAAATGAATTTACAATTAAGATATTACTTCCATTGTTTCGTAAGTTGGGATTTGCAAATGTAAAATATAATCATGGAAACAAGGAATTTGGAAAAGATATTACATTTGCACGCAGAACAGAATTTGATGATTATGAGTATTATGGAGTGCAGGTAAAGTAAGATTGTTTTTCATTGCAGTTTTCTGAGCCATATAGAATCCAAACTGTCGGTTCATTGTTTTTAGTTGATTGCGTGTTTTATCCATATTTCCATATTGCTTCAGTTTTGCCCAGCGGTCAAGAGTATAACGTGCGATTTTTTTAGAATCCGCTTTGTCAGTTTTGGGAGTACGGAGGGAATCGTCACCGAAGTCTCTAATAAGGATAGGATTTACGGCACTGACAAAAATGCCTGCATCAGAAAGCCATGTAGCAACTGGTTCATAGTATCGTCCGGTGTGCTCCATACAGACCTTTGTCTCGCCATCAAGGTTCTGTAACTGCTCAATAAGGCGGTTTATGGCAGACTGAGTGTGTGGGATATCGCAGGGTGGCATAATAACCACATCTCCCGGTCTCCGGATAGTGACAGTGCTTTTTCCTTTGGAAACATCAATACCAACAGCGTTCATAATAGATACTCCTTTGTAATGTAATAGCAATGGTCAATACCAGTTTACTCATTGCCTATTCAATCTACTGGGTGTTTCACACGAACGCCAACGGGTTCAACCTGCGTAAAACGAATGCTGCGGATGAGTGGCTGGTTGGCTGACTCTCGTACGGACGTAAAGTCCAAGGAGGTGAAGGCCAGACCTATTGCACCACTCATTCTAACAGCTTAAGCAACAAGATGGATAATTCCTTACTGGCTGTAAGGGATATTAACCATAAATACATTGTAGTAAGGAGGAGAGTAACAGTGTATCCAGTCAGAGGGAATTGTTAGAAGCATTTATTGGCAATCATTCGGAGCTTAAGGATACGAAGGTACAGGAATACTGTGATGATGGATTTACCGGAACAAAATTTGAAAGACCGGGTTATATGAAGCTTATGGAGGATGTCCGGGCTGATAAAATATCCTGCATTGTTGTAAAGGATTTATCCAGACTCGGAAGGGATTATATTGAAGTCGGTAGTCTTCTGGAGCAGATATTTCCACTTTATCAGGTACGGGTTATTGCAGTTAATGACAATTATGACAGCGATAACTATGATGGTTCCACGGGCGGTATGAATGTTGCGTTTAAGAACTTAATCTATATGCTTTATAGCAGGGACTTGTCTAATAAAGTCAGCTCTGCAATGCACACAAGGATACTGAAAGGTGAGAATATCAGTGGTCAGTTAAGGTATGGATATGTCAAAGACCCAAATGATAAGCATAAGATTATTATAGATCCGGAAGCAGCAGAAGTGGTTAAACTGATATTTGAACTGACCGCACAGGGAAAAAGTAAAACGGAAGTGGCAAATTATCTGAATGCTCAGGGTATTGATACACCATCCGCATACAAAAAGAGAAAAGGAAGCAGAAACTTTTTCCATGCAGTTGAAGTAAAAAGTCTGTGGAGTACTTCTTCTATCCGGGATATATTAAACGATGAAGTTTATCTTGGAAAACTGATATGGAATAAAACTAAGAAGAGGATAGGCAGCAATAACACTTCAAGCTATGTTCCTAAAGACGAATGGATGGTGATAGAAAATTGCCATGAACCCATTATTACTCAGGAATTATTTGATATGGCACACGCTAATTCAAAAAAATGTGTTCGTTCAAAGCGTGGTAAGAGAAACTATAATCCGTTTTATTATTGTGGTGTGTGTGGCAGAGCTTTAGCACCCAGCAAAAGGGTAAAAGGTGACATTCTTCTTTGTTACTCGTCCAGAATTGAGGAAAATTCTCCATGCAAAAGCAACAGGGTGGAAATTGCCAAGGTTGAAGATGCAATCATGAAAACTGTAAATATGTATGCAACAGTTTATCTGGATGAGAAAGGAATAAAGAGAGCCGGTAAATCGAAAGAAGTATCTCCGGAAGAAAAGCTTGCAGCACTCGAAAAGAAAGTGAAGAGTCTCAGCAGCAAAAAGATGATGTTGTATTCTGATTATAAGGATGACAAGCTCACAAGAGAAGAGTATGTCAAGCGTTCAAAGGCGATGGTGGAACAGATTGATGAATTGCATCAGAAAATCGAGCAGCTTAAATCGGAACTGCCGACAGAAGATAATTCTGCTGGTAAGTTTGAGACACAGTTAGAAAATATCATCAATATGGAATCTTTTGACAGAGAGAAAATCCAGAAGGTAATCAAAAAAGTGATTATCAATGGAGAGGACAATATCGAGATTGTAT
>JBGVIB010000155.1:0-5764 GCA_045122835.1 Lachnospiraceae bacterium | reverse complement strand
AACATAATCTTCTCACTATTAAACATTTTTGTAAGAACAAATACACCAGCCAGACTATATACTATGTTACTAACAAATGTAACCATAATATTCATCGGCACAATCTCAAAGCTGAATATACCAATCATTGCCTGCACACTGTTATATAATGGAACCAGGTAATACATAATATTCTCCTGTGCACCTGAACCAAACATAGCGGAAATACCAACTACGATAACAATAATCATCAGCGGTGATACAGCTGTCTGGGCTTCTTTTACCGACTTTGCAAATGCAGAAATAATGGAAATTATTGTTATCAAAAAGATGACAGTAGACAAAATAGTAATACCCAGTAACACATATTCTCCTACTCCATAAACATTTGCATTCATTTCATCTGTAGCAGTTCCCATAAGATTTGGCATGGAAATAATGGTTCCCACTGTACTAGACAGACCAGAAAGAAGAGCAATGATTGCCAAAGCTGCTATTTTTCCCATAGCAAGGGAGCTTCGCTTCATTGGGGTAACTAACATAGTTGTGATAGTTCCTCTCTCTTTTTCACCGGCAATGGATTCTGGTGCCACAGAAATACAGCCGCTATAAAGGAATGTTAAAAGTAACATAGGAAGCATAGTGGAGAATAGAGTTCCCATCTTATCCTTTTCTGAAGCCATGTTATAATCCTTTTCACCACTGTTGATGTCAAATTTATTCGTCATGGAATTCTCATACTGCCCCAGCATATCATCCATCATGTCATACGCTGCATTTGATTCATTGGAGATAGAATTATAATACATTTCTACATTTGGTGCAGCCTCACCGGATGTTGCCTTATAAGCCGCTACCTGAGCATCAAAATCCTCTGGGAACACCACTAATAAATCCAATTCCTCCTGCTGCAACAAGGTTTTGCCGGCTTCTATTTTATCAGAAGTAATTTTCTCCACTTCCATCACATCAGCAGAACCCATTATACCTTCAATGGAATCCGGTAAATTTACCACCTGGACAGATGCCTTATAATCATCCTCCACCTGTGTAAAACTCTCCATTGCCTGCCCCATAAATGTATACATAACAAATATCATAATTCCTGGAAGTAACACACAGTTCATTACTAATTTTTTATCAAGAAAGAAACGCATCAGTTCCTTTCTCATAACTACAAATATGCTGCTTTTCATACTTACTGTTCCTCCTGTACGCCTACGGCTTCTGAATAAATATCAAAAAATCTGTCTTCTAATGATTTTCCGGCACATACCGCTTCTAAGGTGTCACAGACAATCATTTTACCATTTACAATTACACCTACACGGTCACATAGTTTTTCAATTAAGCTGAAAATATGAGTTGATACGATAACGGTCTTGCCCTGTGCTTTTAAATCCTGCAGAAAGTCTGTTACTACCTTTGCAGTGATAACATCTAACCCATTTGTCGGCTCATCAAAGATAACAATATCCGGGTCATGAACTAAAGACACTACTAAAGAAATCTTCTGTTTCATACCAGTGGAAAGATTTGCTACCTTTACCTCTGCAAATTTATCAATACCAAATTTTTCAAACAGCTCTTTCTTACGTTTTTCTCTGTCTGCTGTATCTACTTTATGTAAATCTGCAAAGAAATCAAACAGGAAATTCGGTGTAAAAAAGTCTTCTAATTTTAATTCACTAGTAAGAAATCCTATTTTTCCTCGCACCACATCCGGCTCTTTTACAATGCTGGATCCATCCACCATGGCATCTCCGGAATCCGGCTTGATTAAGGTTGCTAACATACGCAGCGTGGTTGTCTTACCGGCACCATTTGGACCAAGAAGACCAAAAATCTCTCCTTTATTTATGGTGAAGGATACATTCTCCACCGCCTTTTTTATTTTGCTTTCAGTCTTTTCTAACTTCTGCTGTTTTGCAGATAGTTTGAAGGTTTTACTGAGACCATTTACAGATAAAAGTTCTTTCATAGTTCCTCCCTTTTTCCATTTTCTATGGAATTTTTTTATAATTTATTACTTTTTATTGATTTTCTAATACAACCACTCACTACAGCTGTGTAAATGTAATTGTTGAAGATGTCTGGCGGGTACTGGCTACAAAATAAATAATCTGAGATGTAAGCCAAAGTACCATCACAATGATAAATGGAAAAATTCCTACTTCAAATCCCATACCTATAATTCCTAATATAACTGCCGCCCCTGTATACACTTTATTCATAATGCGGTACACCTGATAGCTTGCCTGATAAATCATCATTCTCTCTGCTTCATCACAATTCTCCAGCCATTTCTTCTGGAATTTCATGTCGTAAGTGCTGACCTGCTTCTCCGGCGATAATTCCTTATACAGATTAATAAACCGGTTCTGGAAGAACATCATTCCAATCACTAAGCCGAACAAGGAAAGACAATTTACCATAAAAAGTATTACTACCATGTTTCCATTCTCACTGTTCTTTGGCAAACAATAACTGCCAATACCAAATGTCATAAATCCCAGCAAATATCCGATATTGCTTACAATTAATCCACTGCTTATCTTTCCTTCTAATTTTTTATATGAGATATCATCTTCTACATCTATCTGATGCATATCTTTTTTAGTTCTTCCATAGATAGCTGACAACACCAGCAAATACACAACTAATAGTGCAAAGGTAATACCGCAAAATACAGGTGCCATGGAAAGCTGCATATCTCCTAACATTCGGTAAACGTCGTTCTTACTTGCATAATCGAACACACCAGTCATGGAAGCTCCCACAATGCCGCCACCAAGTCCACTGCAAATCATAATCAGGATAAATGATTTAAAATATTTTTTGTCTTGTTTCTTACTGGTCTCTGATATTTGAAAATCCTTTTCCATATATACCTTACCTTTCTTCGTCTTCCCAAATAAATATATCTTCTACTGGTGCCCCACACACTTTTGCAATCTTAAGAGCCAGCACAATGGATGGGGAATAATCCCCTCGTTCAATCAGACTAATTGTCTGACGGCTGGCGCCAACCATGCGACCTAACTCCTGCTGGTTCACACCAATCTTTGCCCTATGTTCTTTCAGCTTATTCTTTAATGGCACCCACACCCCTCCATCTCATTTTTAAATGACACTTTTCTTGTCATTTATACTAACATATGACAACTATATTTGTCAACAGTATTATTTCATTAATACAATAATAGATAAAATTTACCTTCTGAAATAATTTCCAGGCATGAAAAAGCAGAAGATTTCGTAAATAAATCTTCTGTTTCTAACTACCTATTTTTAATTGTTCGCAACCATTTTCACTATGAATTACATATGGAAATACAAAATTCTAATTGGCGCGTTCTGCTGCATCATTTTGCTTCTCAATACTTACATACGCTCAAATTCATCTTCATGCTTCTTAAAAAAATCGAAATAGGTTCTGACTGTACCAAGTTCTGTCCATTTCTTCACATCCACCGGATTCTCATCCAAATCATATATTTTTGCTCCCCGCATAGACAGCAAAAACGGAGAATGAGTGGAGATAATGAACTGACATTGAAAGAATCTGGCGGAATCCTCCAAGAATTTTACCAGTTCTAACTGCCGCTCTGCAGATAAGCTATTCTCCGGCTCGTCTAAGACAAACAATGCATTTTCTGTAATTTTATTGGAAAAATACATAAATGCACTTTCCCCATTGGAAAATTCTCTTACATTGTCCATCAGATTCTGACGCACATATTTGGACTGGGAACCTCGCTTACTTCTGGCAAAATTAACCTTCTTTAACTGCTCATAATCATCTAAGGAGCGGAACTTGAAATCTGAAAATTTTGCATCTAAAAACTCCTCAAACAAGTCCTGGCGCTTTCTGTCAATTCCATTATTCACAGTTCGAATATTCAGCATATAGTCAAACACATCATCACTGGTGATAATACAGCTTTCCTTAGGAATAGGTTCATTCAATCCCACCGAACACCAGCTTACATACTGCTCAAAAAATTCAGAACGATTGTAGACAGACTCCCTTTGCAGCTGTAATTTTTCTGCAATTACATTTAATGCAGTGGTCTTACCGGAACCATTTCCACCATATAAAATGGTAATTGGTTCAAAGTCAATTCGTTCAAATGATTTTTCTGATAAGATTTTTATAGGATAAAAGCTGTCATGACAGGTTCTTTTCATACTTAATAAATAATCATATTCCTTTTCCCGGTCTGGAAACGTAATATAATCTATGTATACCATTTTTCTGAAGTATCCCCTTTCCTGCAACAACCTTAGTTGTTAATCGCATATTTTTCATATGTACAGTTCAAATGTTCTAACAAAGTTCTTATTTCATTGTAATTCATGATAACTGTCTCCTCATAATTCTTTATGGTTTTTAATATGGATAAGTATAACATGAATTTATTTTTCTCTCTACCCTTCTGCCAATATTGTATAAACTGTATTTTCTCTAATTTTCCTTATCTTTCTTAACAGATAAGAAACTGCATGCAATCGCTGCAAAAATTCCCATTAATACCCACGGAAAAGCTGCTGAAAGAAAATCATTAACCATATCTGTCACCTCCCCAAACGTTTAACGCAATTTTTTCTTATATTTCCAATACTGAATACCGAACTGGACGAAAATACTTATATAAATAACCAACAGGCATGCATACACAAGAAAGAGCGGACTATAAAATCCCCCCAATGAAAATTGGATATGTAATTGTGGGATTATTATACAAGCCAAAATAACCAACAAAGGTACCATTCTTCCTTTAAACACTCGCTCCATCATATCCAAGCGGGAGCTGTCATCACAGAAAATACCCTCATCCTCCTTTAACTCAGATGCCGGTTTACAAAAATAACTATAACCTACAAAATCTGTAAGATACTTCCAGCCACAATCTCCAAACATCTGTACATATTCATCTTTATGGGCAATTCCTTCCTGATTATAATCTAGCTGGTACACCACATCTTCCGGTTCACATTTGACAAAATGATAAAATCCCGGAAGCGTAACACCTGTAAATTTCCAACCCTCACAATGCTTTTTTCTAAGATACTCCTGTTCCTTCTCATACTCCATAATGGTAAAAAATCTTAATTCTGTTTTATTACTTTTCATCATAAGCCTCCTTTGCATTTCGATATAATCGCTCAATTCGCTTTACTTCTAACTGCAAAACTTCTTTTCCTAATTCTGTGATATGATATATTTTTCTTTTCTCTTCTTCCCTGACAAATTGAATCAAACCATCTTTTTCCATTTTTGACAAGCTTCCATACATGGTTCCAGGGCTTAATCGTATTTCTCCCTCTGTCATGGTCTCTACTTTCTGCACAATACTGTATCCGTGCATAGGATTTTGCAGGCACAGCAATATGTAAAAACCTGTTTCTGTCATGGGAACATATACTTTCTTAATATGTGCATCCAATTTACCTTCCTCCTATATCTCAGTTCTATCTATCGCACTGCGATACAATGAGTATAGCACTGCGATATACTTATGTCAAGTTGGATTTAACAAATGAACATAATTGTCGTAAGCCGTAAACCAGTCAGCTCTACCGCTTACGCTTTTTTTATGTCATAATACAGGTAGTCAAATATTTTATTTCTTGGGCTTGTGGATATTACTTGGCAGTGATTCAGACCATGGCAGGAATTCATCAAAAATAGTAAGGCTCTTTTCATCCTGATATTTAGGAATCTCTGTCAAAAGATATTTGAAGTATTCATATGGTTTCAAGTTGTTTGCCTTGGCTGTCT
>JBGVIB010000154.1:0-50088 GCA_045122835.1 Lachnospiraceae bacterium | reverse complement strand
TAGTCGGACGAGGCTAATTTATTAGCCTTTAGGAGATTAGTTCACCGGAACGTTGGCTCGGTCTGCGTGGAACCTTCTGCACCTGCCACCGGCGTCCGGATAACCACTACGATTAGACATTCACATAAACCAGAATTTATTCGCCCTTTTCCAAACGCAAAATATAGCATATATTACAGAAAAAGCCGGCGAAATTCACCGGCTTTTTACATTCAATCACATGTGGAAATTACACTAATTCAAGAATAACTTCCATTGCACCGTCACCTTTACGCTGACCAATCTTAACGATTCTTGTATAACCACCCTTACGGTCTTTATACTTTGGTCCAACTTCGTCGAATAACTTAGCAACTAAATCTACTTCTTTTGTATTTTTCTTCTTTCCTGCTCTTTCAGCTGGAACTTCCTTTACAGAATAAAGAACTCTTAACATCTGTCTTCTGGCATGTAATCTAGAAGGCTGATCCTTCTTGATCTCCTTCTGCACTTCATCATAAACAGTAACTTTCTTACCATCTACAACTTCTTTTACTCTCTTGCCATCAGCATCTTTACGAGCTACCTTTGCAGTAACTGTAACAGTATCAAAGTTATCAGCTTCCTTAGCAGCTAAAGCGATTAAACCTTCTGCTACTTTACGGATTTCTTTAGCCTTAGCTTCTGTTGTCTTAATCTTTCCATGATATAAAAGGCTTGTTACCTGACTTCTGATTAATGCCTGTCTCTGGTCAGAAGTTCTGCCAAGTTTTCTATACTTTGCCATTTCTTATTTCCTCCATTTGTGGAACACACTGCCATGCACTTCGGTCTTACTGACAGTATGCTTTATCTCCATAAATCTATTATCTACGTTCTACTCCTCGCTTGGATTTAATTCCAAACCGAGTTCTTTTAATTTTGCTAATACTTCTTCTAAAGACTTACGTCCTAAGTTACGTACCTTCATCATATCTTCAGGCGTACGGTTAATTAACTCAGCCACGGTATTGATGCCTGCTCTCTTTAAGCAGTTGTAAGAACGAACAGATAACTCTAATTCGTCAATACTCATATCTAATACCTTTTCTTTTTCGTCGTTTTCCGTTTCAATCATAATCTCTGCAGTTTTCGCATTTTCAGATAAATCAATGAATAAATTTAAATGAACACTTAATACTTTTGCTGCAAGACTTACTACTTCGTCCGGAGCTAACGTTCCGTTTGTGTACACATCAAGTGTCAACTTATCAAAGTCAGTAACCTGACCAACACGGGTATTCTGTACTGTTAAGTTTACTCTTTCTACAGGTGTGTAGATAGAATCCACAGCGATTACACCGATTGGTAAATCGTCGTTCTTATTCTTATCAGCACTTACATAACCTCTACCACATGTCATTGTTAATTCCATATACAGCTTAGAATCTGCTCCGCCGTTTAAGGTTGCAATAACTAAATCCGGATTCAGGATCTCCACTTCTGGGTCAACCTGAATATCTCCAGCAGTTACTACGCCCTCGCCCTCAAACTCAATGTAGGCGGTCTTCGGCTCAGCGGAATCACTGTTGTTCTTAATTGCCAGACTCTTGATGTTCATGATGATTTCTGTAACATCCTCTTTTACACCAGGGATAGAGCTGAACTCATGCTGCACACCTTCAATTTTCACCTGGCTAACTGCCATACCTGGTAAAGATGAAAGCATAATTCTTCTTAAAGAATTACCAAGAGTTGTTCCATATCCTCTTTCCAGCGGTTCCACAACAAATCTTCCGTATCTTTTATCTTCAGAGATTTCAGCAATCTCAATTTTTGGTGGTTTAAAATCGAACATACTAAGCCCCTCCTTCTTGGGTTTTTTATTGTGAGGGTAATACTCTTATTATTTGGAATATAACTCGACAATAAGCATCTCGTCTACAGGAACGTCAATTTCTTCTCTTGTAGGGAGCTCTTTTACAACACCCTTCAAGCTTTCCTGATCTGCTTCTAACCAGGATGGAACTAATCTTCCACCAGTTACTTCAAGGATATCCTTGTATCTCTGGCAGGATTTGCTCTTTTCTCTGATTTCGATTACATCACCAGCTTTGATTAAGTAAGATGGGATGTTTACACATTTACCAGTTACTAATACATGCTTGTGGTCAACGATCTGTCTAGCTTCCTTACGTGTTCTAGCCATACCGAGACGGAAGATTACGTTATCTAATCTTCTCTCAAGAAGGATCATTAAGTTTTCACCTGTCATACCCTTCATTCTATCAGCCTTTGCATAGTAGTTACGGAAAGGCTTCTCTAATACACCATAGATGAATTTTGCTTTCTGCTTCTCTCTTAACTGAAGACCATACTCGCTCATCTTCTTGTTTGCTCTCTTAAGCTGACGATTGGATTTTTTATCAATTCCTAAAACCATTGGCTCCATGCCAAGTGATCTACATCTTTTAAGTACAGGAACTCTATTAACTGCCACTGTTCAATACCTCCTATTAGACTCTTCTGCGTTTTGGTGGACGACATCCGTTATGTGGAACTGGTGTCACATCTGTGATACTTGTTACTTCAAGACCACATGCCTGAAGTGCACGAATTGCAGCTTCACGTCCTGAGCCTGGTCCTTTAACCATTACTTCTACAGATTTTAAACCATGTACTAAAGCTGCCTTTGTAGCAGTTTCAGCTGCCATCTGTGCTGCATAAGGTGTAGATTTCTTTGAACCTCTAAATCCAAGACCACCAGCACTAGCCCATGATAAAGCATTTCCTTCTGCATCTGTTAATGTTACGATTGTATTATTAAATGAGGACTGAATATGTGCCTGTCCGCGTTCAACGTTTTTCTTAATACGCTTTTTTGTTACTTTTTTTGCAACTTTCTTAGCCATTTTCTAAACTAACCTCCCTTATGGGTTCCTAAATTATTTCTTCTTGTTTGCTACAGTTTTCTTTGGACCTTTTCTAGTTCTTGCGTTTGTCTTAGTCTTCTGACCACGAACCGGAAGTCCTTTTCTATGACGAATACCTCTATAACATCCGATTTCCTGTAATCTCTTGATGTTCATAGCGATTTCTCTTCTTAAATCACCTTCTACTAAGATACCGAGCCTATCGATAACTTCAGCGATAACCTTAACTTCGTCATCTGTAAGATCTCTTACTCTTGTATCAGGATTTACTTTAGCTTCTGCTAAAATCTTGTTTGAACTTACTCTACCAATTCCATAAACGTAAGTTAAACCAATTTCTACACGTTTTTCTCTTGGTAAATCTACACCAGCAATACGAGCCATGTAATTATTCCTCCATTTTCTGTGATGCAGAAATATATTCTGCAACCTCTAGTTACTAATTGATTGAGGCATCTTGCCATACATCTGGTATTGATGTACGAATGACATGCACGACACCCAACTATGCACTGCATAGTCTTTCCGAATACTACTTCTCGGTATCAAAAAGTAATACCCGACGGAAATAAGTCCGCCTGATAATCTCTCTATTATTTTAATCAGTACGAACAACTCATCCGAGCGTTCCCACTGCAGCCGCCAAAATAATAATTTGCGAACCTATCGGCAGGTTATCATTAACCCTGTCTCTGTTTGTGCTTCGGATTCTCGCAGATTACCCGAATGCTACCTTTTCTTTTAATGATTTTGCATTTTTCGCAAATCGGTTTTACTGATGATCTAACCTTCACGGTAAAATCCTCCTTTCAAAAACGTCCGCTGACAATTATAACACATGTAGCTATAGAATGCAAGCAGATTTTTCAACAACAAATATACTGTTTGCGCCTTCTCATCTGTGCAACATTTCGTATAATAGGCATTATTTATGATAGGTATCACCTATGATAGATATTACCTATTTGTCACGCCAGATAATTCTGCCCTTTGAAAGATCATATGGTGATAATTCAATTGTTACTTTATCACCAGGCAGAATACGAATAAAGTTCATTCTTAACTTACCGCTGATATGTGCCAATACTTTATGGCCATTTTCAAGCTCAACCTGGAACATCGCATTTGGAAGTTTTTCAATTACGGTTCCTTCAATTTCAATAACATCTGCTTTCGACATCCTCACTTACCTCCTTCTGTCAAAATAAATCTAACCGGCATTATAAAGCTTACACAACCTTTTTATTTGTTCATTGGTCAGCGACTCGCCACAATTCAGCTTATGAGCCACTTCCTCAAATAATTTTTGGCATTCTGTGTTGTCTTCTGCCACTCTGGTGATACACTGAATATGCTTTTTCTTTTTTCTCTTGGGATTATCTGTCATACGAAGTCTTCCCTCTGACAAATATACATATTCAGCGTCTTCACCAATTATGACATACACTTTGTCTTTATCATGACCGGCTAAGGACTTTGCTAACATACCAATGTATTTCATCAAAATTCCTCTACCTCCGTCGTTTTCACGACATTTATTCACAACTCACTCCCTGGCGATGTGGATTTTATGCCTTGATTATCTGGTGAGTGTTAAAATTTCCGGCTCACCCTTTGTAATCAGAACAGTATTCTCGTAATGCGCAGAAAGTGATTCGTCTTCTGTGACCACTGTCCAATCATCATCCAGCCAGCATACATCTGCACGACCGATATTGATCATAGGCTCAATTGCTAATGTCATACCTGCCTGCAGCTTGATGCCTTTTCTTTTGGTTCTGAAGTTCGGAATCTGTGGGTCTTCATGGAGATTCTTTCCTATGCCATGACCAACCAAATCACGGACAACTCCATAACCAAAGCTTTCTGCATAAGCGCCAATTGCAGAAGAAATATCATTCAAATGATAGCCTTCTTTTGCGTATTTAATACCTTCAAAGAAACACTGTTTTGTAACATCCATCAACTGCTTTGCTTCTGCCGATACTTCACCAACTGCCCAGGTTCTGGCAGCATCGGAATGATATCCCTGATAAATAACACCTGCATCTAAGCTGACAATGTCGCCTTCCTGCAAAATATGGTCTTTATGAGGAATACCATGCACCACTTCATCATTTACTGATACACAGATAGAAGCCGGATAGCCATTATAATTTAAAAATGATGGTATGCAGCCCTTACTGCGAATCAGTTCTTCACCATAACGGTCAATATCTAATGTAGAGATTCCCGGACGAACAAATTTTTCCAGTTCTTCATGAACGTATTCCAGTATTTTACCAGCCTCACGCATTAATTCAATTTCGTGAGCAGATTTAATTGTTACTGCCATATTTACCTCTATTTCTGCCGCGTTAGCGGCTTACAGATCTTATAAAGTTTACTTGTAAACTTTCTGCTAACTGCTTGCAGTTAGCGACCCTCCAATTACTTATCTAAAATCTTGCAGATATCTTCAAATACTACTTCCATATCCTGTGTACCATCTACTTCTACCATAGCATTCTGCTTAGAATAGTAC
Source organism: Lachnospiraceae bacterium (assembly GCA_045122835.1). Taxonomy (GTDB): domain Bacteria; phylum Bacillota; class Clostridia; order Lachnospirales; family Lachnospiraceae; genus JBGVMW01. The sequence goes on along the minus strand of JBGVIB010000154.1, from coordinate 44,673 downwards.
TCAATAAGTGGCTGTGTCTGTTCATGATATACCTTAAGACGTTTTTCTACTGTCTCCGGCTTATCGTCATCACGAAGAATTAACTCCTTACCACAAGTATCACAGATATTTTCTACCTTCGTAGGTGCATATTCAATATGATAAGTTGCGCCACAGCCTACGCATGCGCGGCGTCCTGACATTCTTCTAATGATGTTTTCATCAGGCACTTCTACATTGATTGCATAATCAATCTTTGCACCAACACCTGCTAATGCTTTGTCCAGTGCTTCTGCCTGTGGAATAGTACGTGGGAAACCATCTAATACATATCCATTCTTGCAGTCATCCTGTGCGAAACGGTCCATTACAAGGTCAACTACTAACTCATCCGGTACTAAAAGTCCCTGATCCATATACGTCTTAGCCTTTGCACCTAACTCTGTACCTTCTTTAATATTTGCACGGAAAATATCTCCTGTGGAAATGTGTGGTATCTGATATTTTGCTGCAATCTTTTTGGCCTGTGTACCCTTACCGGCACCTGGAGCACCTAACATAATTAATTTCATACTTACCTCTTTTCTCCGCTTTAGCGGCTTTCAAATCAGTACTTTTCAAAGGGGTTGCCCCCGTTTTTTCATAAAAAGAAAAGCGACAGGTCATGTACTACGTTAGTATAAGTACATGAAAGCCCATCGCATTTCATATCTTAATAAGTATTTTGTGACAGCCGAAGCTTACTCACTTAAAAATCCTTTATAATAACGTACCCGCATCTGAGATTCAATTTGCTTCATTGTCTCTAAAATTACACTGGCAATGATGATTAACGAAGTACCACCGAAAGATACGGAAGCACCAAACACACCATTACAAATGAATGGGATAATTTGAACAAGAATTAATCCACAAGCACCTACGAATACAATGTAATTTAAGATTTTCGTCAAGTAATCTGATGTTGGCTTTCCAGAACGAATACCCGGAATGCAACCATTCTGTCTCTTAATATTGTTTGCAACCTCTAATGGATTAAAGGTTATAGATGTATAAAAATATGCAAATGCAACAACCAGAATGATGTAAACTACTAAACCAATGCTATATACAGGTTTGTTTGGATTGAACCAGTTACCGGAATTCATTGTTGCAAGAATCTGTGAGCCAATTCCAGTTCCCTGTCCTTTTCCAGCAAGTGTAGCAATTACAATTGGCATCTGGAATATAGAAGAAGCAAAGATAATTGGCACAACACCAGCTGTATTTACTTTTAATGGAATAAAGGTGTTCTGTCCACCAACCATTCTTCCTCCCTGTGCCTTCTTTGCATACTGAACCGGAATTCTTCTTTCTCCGCCCTGAAGTATGATAACGAACACAGTCGTAAATAAAATTACAGCTACAATTACAATAACGCCGATTGTTGCAGCTCCAATCTTCTTTCCAAATACAAACTGTTCAAACAATGTACTGATATCCTGTGGTAAACGGGAAATAATATTAATCAATAATACAATTGAAATACCATTACCAACACCTTTTTCTGTGATCTGTTCACCAATCCACATCAGCATTGCACTACCTGCTGTCATTGTTACGATAGCTACTGCTACATTGAAGAAATTGTACTCCTGTAACAATCCACTTCTGCCGAAACCAACTGCAAATGCAAATGCTTCAACAAAAGCAAGAATAACAGTTACATATCGAGTAATGGAAGCGATTTTCTTTCTTCCATCCTCACCATCCTTATGCCACTCTTCCAATTTGGGAATGACTATTGTCATAAGCTGCATAATGATGGAAGATGTGATATAAGGTGTAATGCTTAATGCAAAAATAGACATATCTTCAAAAGAACCACCGGTGATCGCATTAAAAAAACTAAATGCGTCACCAGTAGATTTGGTTTGATCAAACCAATCTGCAAAATATGTCCTGTTTACACCTGGAATTGGAAGCTGTGATCCAATTCTTATCACCACAAGCATCATAAAAGTATACAGAAGTTTTTTTCTGATATCTTTTACTTTAAACATGTTCTGCAGTGTTTTGAGCATTAGATCACCTCAGCTTTTCCACCAAGAGCCTCAATCTTATCTTTTGCGCTTTCAGAGAAAGCGTTTACCTGAACAGTAAGCTTCTTAGTAAGTTCACCATTACCTAAGATTTTAACACCATCTTTAGGATTCTTAATAATACCGGCTTCTTTTAATGTTTCGATAGAAACTACTGTATCATTTTCGAATACTTCAAGAGCGTCTACGTTAATTGCAACGATTTCTTTTGTGTTGTAATTGTGGAAACCTCTCTTTGGAAGTCTTCTGTATAATGGCATCTGACCACCTTCGAATCCTGGTCTTGGTGCTCCTGAACGAGCCTTCTGACCTTTGTGACCCTTACCTGCGGTCTTACCATTTCCTGAACCATGTCCACGTCCTCTTCTAAATCTATCTCCCTGCGTAGAACCGTCTGCAGGTCTTAAATTTGATAAGTCCATTCTGACACCTCCTTGTCTATGTGATTAGATTTCTTCTACTTTGACTAAATGTCTTACCTGCTGAACCATACCTCTAACAGCTGCGTTATCTGGCATTTCAACTGTTTTGTTTAACTTCTTTAAACCTAAAGCAGCAACAGTCTTCTTATGCTTTGGAACAGCACCGATTGGAGATTTCACTAATGTGATTTTTAATTTATCTGCCATCTTCAATTACCTCCTGAATCTGGATTAACCGAGAATTTCTTCTACAGATTTACCACGAAGTCTAGCTACTTCCTCTGGTGTCTTAAGCTGACGTAAACCTTCGATTGTAGCAAGTACTACATTCTGCTTGTTGTTAGAACCTAAGGATTTTGTACGGATATTTTTAACACCAGCAAGCTCTAATACGACACGTGCAGGACCGCCTGCGATGATACCAGTACCTTCTGGAGCTCTCTTTAATAATACAGAAGCACTTCCGAACTTACCTGTGAAGTCATGAGTAATACTTCTATTATCATCCATAGCTACATTTACAAGTTTCTTCATAGCATCTTCTTTACCCTTGCGGATTGCTTCCGGGATTTCAGCTGCCTTTCCTAAACCTGCACCTACATGGCCGTTACCGTCGCCAACTACTACTAAAGCTGTGAAGCGGAAGTTACGACCACCTTTAACAACTTTAGTTACACGTTTGATTGATACTACTTTTTCTTCTAATTCTAATGTGCTAGCATCAATGATAGTATGTTTCATGTGTCTTACCTCCTCTTCTAGAATTCTAAGCCAGCTTCTCTAGCTGCATCTGCTAAAGCCTGTACTTTACCCTGATATATATAGCCGCCTCTATCAAAGACAACTTCTTTAATACCCTGCTCAATTGCTTTCTTTGCAATTACAGTTCCTACATATGCTGCTGCATCAACGTTATTGGTCTTCTCTAATTCAGCCTTTACTTCCTTCTGGTTTGTAGAAGCTGATACTAATGTCTTTCCAACTGTATCGTCAATAATCTGAGCATACATATGATTATTACTTCTGAACACAGCTAAACGTGGTCTCTGAGATGTTCCACTCAGGTGATTACGAATTCTTCTGTGTTTTTTAACACGAACTTCTGTTCTGGATTTCTTGCTAACCATTGTCACACACTCCTTAATTATTTCTTACCAGTCTTACCAACTTTACGTCTGATTGTTTCATCAGCATACTTAATACCCTTGCCCTTGTATGGTTCAGGTCTTCTCTTATCTCTGATCTCAGCAGCGTATTGGCCAACTTTTTCTTTATCGATACCTTTGATTGTAATCTTGTTTGTAGATGTATCTACTACAGACTCAATTCCTTCAGGGTCTACCATCTCAACCGGGTGAGAATATCCAAGTGCTAATACTAACTTGTTACCCTGCTTCTGAGCTCTGTAACCAACACCGTTTACTTCAAGAACTTTTTCATAACCAGCAGTAACACCTACTACCATGTTGTTGATTAATGTTCTTGTTAAACCGTGTAATGATTTCATCTTCTTTAAATCATTTGGTCTGGAAACAACAATTGTGTTATCTTCCATTTTAATTTCCATTTCTGTAGGTAACACTCTTTCTAATGTTCCCTTAGGACCTTTTACAGTCACTTTGTTATTTTCTGCTATTGTAACGGTTACTCCGTCCGGAATAGCGATTGGCATTCTTCCTATACGTGACATGCCCGTACCTCCTATTTAATATATAACTTTTAGTTACTCTATAGTCAGGTGAATCCACCTTACTAACTTAATAAGATACTGTTGCCCGTGTCAGGCAGGAGAAAATGAAATCATTTTCTCCTGTGCTGTATGTAAAACACAGCACACACGCTTATATATTACCACATAATAATCTATCATGCCAGATGATTTTTATATGGTCAAAAAGCAATTCATCTTACCAAACAAATGCTAACACTTCTCCACCAACGTTAAGCTTTCTAGCTTCTTTGTCAGTGATGATTCCCTGATTTGTAGAAACGATTGCAATTCCAAGTCCACCTAATACCTTAGGCATATCTTCAGCACCAGTATATACACGAAGACCTGGCTTACTGATTCTCTTAATACCTGTAATTACTTTTTCGTTCTTATCAGCACCGTACTTTAATTCAATACGGATTGTCTTGAAGTTGCCATCCTCAAGGATGTCAAATTTTTTGATATAACCCTCTCTTAAAAGGATTTCAGCAATTGCTATCTTCATTTTAGATGCAGGAACATCTACTGTATCATGTTTAGCAGTGTTTGCATTACGAATTCTTGTAAGCATATCTGCAATTGGATCACTCATTGTCATTTTCAGTCTGCCTCCTTCCTTTTACTTACCAGCTTGCCTTCTTAACGCCTGGTATCTGACCTTTGTATGCTAATTCACGGAAGCAGATTCTGCAAATTCCGTATTTTCTTAAATAAGCATGTGGACGACCACAAATTCTGCAACGTGAATATTCTCTTGTAGAGAATTTCTGCTTACGCTGCTGCTTTACTTTCATTGCTGTCTTAGCCATGAAATTTCCCTCCTAACTATTTTGTAAACGGCATATTGAACTGTGTCAATAATTCACGAGCTTCTTCATCAGTTTTAGCTGTAGTAACAAAAATGATGTCCATACCTCTGATTTTATCTACCTTATCATATTCGATTTCTGGGAAGATTAACTGCTCCTTGATACCAAGTGCATAGTTACCTCTACCATCAAATGCGTTAGGATTGATACCTCTAAAGTCACGTACACGAGGTAATGCTAAGTTGATTAAACGGTCTGTAAACTCATACATTTTTTCGCCACGTAAAGTTACTTTACATCCGATTGGCATACCCTCTCTCAGCTTGAAGTTAGCAATAGACTTCTTTGCTCTGGTTAATACTGCCTTCTGACCTGTGATAGTCTCTAAGTCCTTTACGGCTGCCTCTAAAATCTTAGCATTTTCTTTTGCTTCACCGATACCCATGTTGATAACTACCTTATCAAGCTTTGGTACCTGCATAGGATTCTTATATCCGAATTTTTTCATTAATGCATCAACGATTTCGTTTTCATAAACTTCTTTTAATCTACTCAAAGTCCTTGACCTCCTTCCTCTAATTAGTCGATAACTTTACCTGTTGTCTTAGCAACACGTACTTTTTTACCATCCTTGAATTCGTAACCAATTCTTGTTACTTTTCCTTCATGAAGATACATAACGTTAGAGATGTCAATAGGACCTTCCTGAGAAACGATACCGCCATTCTGGTTTGCAGCGCTTGGCTTAACGTGCTTTGTAATCATATTGATTCCTTCAACACGAACTGTACCGTTCTTTCTATTGATTTCCATAACCTTGCCTTCTTTGTCTTTATCTTTACCAGCGATTACTTTAACCATATCGCCTTTTTTAATTCTGACTGCTGACATGTTATCTTACCTCCTATAATGTTTCCGGAGCTAAAGAAACGATTTTCATGAAATGCTTCTCTCTCAGCTCTCTGGCTACTGGTCCAAAGATACGAGTTCCTCTTGGAGTATTGTCGTCCTTAATAATAACAGCAGCATTCTCATCAAATTTAATATATGAACCGTCTTTACGGCGAGCACCATTTACAGTACGAACAACTACCGCCTTAACAACATCGCCTTTTTTAACAACACCGCCTGGTGTTGCATCTTTAACAGTAGCTACAATGATATCACCAATTCTGGCATATCTTCTAGTTGAACCGCCCATAACACGGATACAAAGTAATTCTTTTGCACCTGTATTATCAGCAACCTTAAGTCTAGATTCCTGTTGAATCATGCCGGTAACCTCCTTCGAATTATTTTACCTTTTCCATAACTTCTACAAGTCTCCATCTCTTATCTTTAGAGAGAGGTCTTGTTTCCATAACTTTTACAATATCACCAATATTGCATTCATTGTTTTCATCATGTGCTTTTAACTTGTAAGTTCTCTTCACAATCTTATTGTACAAAGGATGCTTTACATGGTCTTCAACTGCTACAACGATTGTTTTCTGCATTTTGTTGCTAACAACCTTACCTGTACGTGTTTTTCTAAGATTTCTTTCCACGATAATTACTCCTTTCTACTATTCAGCCTTACTTGCGTTGGCTTTCTCTGTGATGATTGTCTGGATTCTTGCAATATTTCTTCTAACTTCTTTAATTCTGCTAGTGTTATCTAACTGATTTGTTGCATTCTGGAATCTCAGATTGAAAAGCTCCTTTTTAGCAGCTACTAATTCTTCTGTTAATTCTTCAGGTTGTTTGGACTTTAAATCTTCTACATACTGATTAATTTTCACTGTTATCACCGCCTTCTAAATCTGCGCGAGAAACCACCTTACACTTACATGGTAACTTGTGTGTTGCAAGACGTAACGCTTCTCTTGCGATTTCTTCTGAAACGCCGGAAATTTCGAACATTACACGACCCGGCTTAACTACTGCTACCCAATATTCTAAAGAACCTTTACCGGAACCCATACGAGTTTCAGCTGGTTTTGCTGTTACTGGCTTATCTGGGAAAATCTTAATCCAAACCTTACCACCACGCTTGATATAACGTGTCATAGCAATACGGGCTGCTTCGATCTGGTTAGATCTAATCCAACATGGTTCCATAGCTACAATACCATATTCACCATAGCTGATTTTATTACCTCTTGTAGCCTTACCTCTCATGGAGCCACGGAACTGTTTACGACGCTTAACTCTTTTTGGCATTAACATTATTTATCGCTCCCTTCCTTGTCTGCCTTAGTAGGAAGAACTTCGCCTTTGTAAATCCATACTTTAACACCTAACTTACCATAAGTTGTGTCTGCTTCAGCGAAGCCATAATCAATATCTGCTCTTAATGTCTGAAGTGGAATTGTTCCTTCGCTGTAGAACTCTGTACGAGCCATATCAGCACCACCAACACGACCTGCAACAGCTGTCTTAATTCCCTTAGCACCAGCCTTCATTGTTCTAGACATTGTAGACTTCATAGCACGTCTGAAGGAAACACGGTTCTCCAACTGTAATGCAATGTTTTCAGCTACTAACTGAGCATCTTTATCTGGTCTCTTAACTTCTTTGATATCTACGATTACGCGTTTAGCACTAACGATCTTCTGAAGTTCTTTCTTTGTCTTTTCGATTTCTTCTCCACCTTTACCGATTACAACACCCGGCTTAGCTGTGTAGATGATAATCTTAATGCTGTCTACTGCTCCTCTTTCGATTTCAATCTTTGCAATACCAGCACTATATAATTTCTTCTTTAAGAATTTTCTTACGTTGTAGTCTTCTACTAAATAATCTGCGAAACTCTCTTCAGCGTACCATTTAGAATCCCAATCCTTGATAACGCCGACTCTTATTCCATGAGGATTTACTTTCTGTCCCATCGTTACCCTCCTTATCTCTCATTCAGCACGATAGTAATATGGCTTGTTCTCTTTTCGATTCTGTAAGCTCTACCCTGTGCTCTTGGTCTGATTCTTTTCATTGTTGGTCCTTTATTTGCGTAACATTCTTCAATATAAAGGTTTTCCGCATTCATACCATTATTGTTTTCTGCATTTGCAATCGCAGATTTTAATAATTTATCGATAACACTTGATGCGTATCTTGGATTGTAAGCTAAAATACCAAGTGCTGTAGTAACATCTTTACCTCTGATGGCATCTAATACGAAGCATGCTTTCTGAACTGAGATTCTTGCATAAGATAACTTAGCAGATGGTCTTGTGTCCTTATTCGCATTTCTTTCTCTTTTTATCTGGGATCTATGTCCTCTTGCCATGGAAGAAGCCTCCTTTCAATTACGTCTATTATTTAACCTTAGATTTCTTTTCGTCCTTACCATGACCTCTGTAGGTTCTGGTAGCTACGAATTCACCTAACTTATGTCCAACCATATCTTCTGTTACATATACAGGAACATGTTTTCTTCCGTCATGAACTGCAATTGTATGTCCCACAAAGCTTGGGAAAATTGTAGAACGGCGGGACCATGTCTTAATTACTTCTTTCTTATCTGCTGCGTTTAAAGCGTCTACTTTCTTTAATAAGCTTTCGTCAGCGAAAGGACCCTTTTTTAAAGATCTTGCCATAGGTCTTAACCTCCTTATTTCATAGCCTTTCCATCACGTCTTCTTACAATATACTTGTTAGAATGTTTGTTCTTCTTTCTAGTCTTAAGTCCCAGTGCAGGTTTGCCCCAAGGTGTAGATGGGCCTGGACGACCGATACCAGTCTTACCTTCACCACCACCGTGTGGATGGTCATTAGGGTTCATAACAGAACCGCGAACTGTAGGTCTGATACCCATGTGACGCTTACGACCAGCTTTACCAATGTTAATTAAGTTATGATCTCCGTTACCGATTACACCGATTGTAGCACGGCAATTGATAGGAATCATTCTCATTTCGCCTGAAGGAAGTCTTAATGTTGCGTACTTTCCTTCTTTCGCCATTAACTGTGCTCCGTTACCAGCTGCACGAACTAACTGTCCGCCCTTACCTGGATGCATTTCAATGTTGTGAATCATTGTACCTACTGGAATCTCAGAAAGTGGTAAGCAGTTACCAACCTTAATTTCAGCTTCTGGTCCGTTCATAACCTTCATGCCATCTGTTAATCCTTCTGGAGCTAAGATATATGCTTTTTCACCATCTGCGTAGCAGATTAAAGCGATGTTTGCAGAACGGTTTGGATCGTATTCGATTCCAATTACTGTTGCAGGGATACCATCTTTGTATCTCTTGAAGTCGATAATTCTATATTTTCTTCTAGAACCGCCACCGCGATGTCTAACTGTAATTTTACCCTGATTGTTACGACCTGCGTTCTTCTTTAAAGAAACACATAAAGACTTCTCTGGAGTTGTCTTTGTGATTTCTGCGAAATCAGAACCAGTCATATTTCTTCTGGAAGGTGTATATGGGTTATATGTCTTAATTCCCATTACATTTCACTCCTTTCACGTTCTATACTCAATTATTGTCAAATCCTAACGGATACTTTGTTTATCTGCTTCTTACAGACCTTCGAAAATCTCGATATCTGCGCTTTCTTCTGTCAACTGTACAATTGCTTTCTTTGTAGCAGCTGTCTTACCGAAAGTCATTCCACGTCTCTTAGTCTTGCCATCCTGGTTCATAGTGTTAACCTTAGCTACGATTGTACCTGGGAACATTCTTTCCACAGCTTCCTTAATCATAGTCTTGTTTGCTTCTGGATGTACTAAGAATGTATATTTCTTTTCAGCCATTGCGTTCATACTCTTCTCGGTGATTACCGGTTTGAGGATTACGTCATAATACTGTACGTTTGCCATTATGCATACACCTCCTCAATTGCAGCTACAGCAGCCTTTGTTGCTACTACTGTGTTGTATTTCAGAATATCGTAAACATTGATTGTATTTGTAAATGCAGTCTTAACACCTTCGATGTTTCTTGCAGATAATAATACATTGTCATCAACGCTATCTAATACTACTAATGCCTTGTTAACCTTTAAGTTATCAAGTGCTGCTTTGAATTTCTTTGTCTTGATTTCGTCCATCTTGAACTCATCTACAACGATGAATTTGTTTTCCTGAACTCTTGTTGTTAATGCAGACTTAAGAGCTGCTCTCTTTTCTTTCTTGTTTAATTTGAAAGAATAATCTCTTGGAGTTGGTGCAAATACAACACCGCCGCCTTTCCACTGTGGAGCACGGATAGAACCCTGTCTTGCATGACCTGTTCCCTTCTGTCTCCAAGGTTTTCTACCACCGCCACGTACTTCAGAACGAGTTTTTGCTTTCTGTGTACCCTGACGTTTATTAGCAAGCTGCTGAACAACAGCCATATGCATCAAATGCTCATTTACTTCCACACCAAAGATTGCATCATTTAACTCTAATGTGCCAACTTCAGCGCCTTCCATATTATAAACAGCTACGTTTGCCATCTGTGTATTCCTCCTTTCCTATAAAAGTTATTTAGCAACTTTTACAGTTTCTTTGATTGTTACTAAGGATTTCTTAGGTCCTGGCACAGCACCCTTAACTAAGATTAAGTTCTTCTCTGCATCTACTCTAACAATTTCAAGATTCTGAACTGTAATCTTCTTGTGTCCCATATGACCTGGCATTCCTTTACCCTTGAATACCTTACTTGGGCTTGAACAAGCACCGTTAGAACCCTGATGACGATGGAACTTAGAACCATGAGCCATAGGTCCTCTGTGCTGACCGTGTCTCTTAATTGCACCCTGGAATCCCTTACCTTTGGAAATCGCAGTAGCATCTACTTTATCACCAGCAGCAAAGATATCAGCTTTGATTTCCTGAGCTAATGCATATTCTTCTGCATTCTCAAACTTGAACTCTTTTACATATCTCTTGCCAGATACTCCAGCTTTTGCAAAATGTCCCATCTCAGCTTTGTTTACACCATGTACGTGTACTTCCTTGCCATCAACATACTTTGCTTTCTTATCAGCAAAACCAACCTGTACTGCGCTATAACCGTCATTTTCTACTGTCTTAATCTGTGTTACTACACAAGGACCAGCTTCTAATACAGTTACCGGAACTAAAGCGCCATCTTCAGCGAAAATCTGAGTCATTCCGATTTTTGTAGCTAAAATTGCTTTCTTCATTATTTTACCTCCTGTTTAATCTACAGCGGATTACCCTTGCGGGCAATCATCCTAGAACAGTTGTATCTATATCAACCCTTCAGGATTTTACCTAAATTATTTTTCTTTCATCTTGATACCGATGTATACACCAGCTGGCATTTCTAACTTCTGTAATGCATCAACTACCTTTGGGTTTGGTGTCATGATATCAATCAGTCTCTTATGAGTTCTCTGCTCGAACTGCTCTCTAGAGTCTTTGTACTTGTGTACCGCTCTTAAGATTGTTACTACTTCCTTCTTAGTTGGTAACGGAACCGGACCACTCACCTGTGAACCGTTCTTCTTCGCAACCTCGATGATTTTTTTAGCAGACGCATCGATTAATTCGTGATCGTATGCTTTTAATGTGATTCTCATAACCTGACTTGCCATAAAAAAAGTCGCCTCCTTTTCGCACTTAAATATCTAGTACGACAAGCGGTGACTGTACACGTTCCCGTGTGTTTCATAATTCTTACACACGTTGTTTTCATCTTGAATAAGACTGCTGTTATTTTGTACAGTGACTTGTCGCCAGTTTCCTAACTTGACATTCGCTCCACGGAAAACCTGCAAATGCTTTATGGTACATTCGCAGCAACCTCACGCTTCATCGCTATCATGCCACAGCAAGTAGAAGTATACTAGATGTTTGTAGGAATTGCAAGTATTTTTTTGTATTTTTTTCAAAACAATTTATAGTATTTTATCATATTCGTTTTTCTTCCATTTCATTCCATTATACTGTATAATAGAAAGTAAGACAATTGCGAAAGTGATGACAACTCACTACCTTGTTGGCATTTCGCAATTATCTAATAATAGAAAGTATATCAGAGGGGATTCGTATATACTATATATAATGAAAGAAAGGGGATGTAACTACATGTTTCAAAAACTAACAAAGAAAATTTTGCTTTCTCTTTGTATTGCTTTGCTTTTCGTTCAGGCACCAATGGCAACAAAAGCAAAAACGTCAGAACACACAGAAGCAGTGCAATCAACAGAAGTTTCGAAAACCCAGAACGCCAGCAAAACTACAACTCCAGTAAAATATACATGGAAGGGAAAAAAACTAAGCAGTTCTTTTTTTGTTTATCGTTCAAAGCTATCCACCCAGGACAAAAAAGTATATGATGAGCTTTATACAAACCTGGCTGCCGGAAAGAAAAAAACAACTTTTAAGACAAAGGTTTCCACCAGCAAGATAAAGAAGCTGGTTCAATATGTAATATACGACAATCCGGAATTTTTCTGGGTAGAATGCGATTTTAAATATACACATAAGAACGGCAAGGTAATCAGCGTAACTATGACATTCAATTCCACTGCTTCTAATTTAAAAAAGAACAAGCAGAAGTTCGAAAAAGCAGTAAAGCCTATCTTACAGGAAGCTTCGAAAGCCAAAACTACCATAGAAAAAGTAAAAATTGTTCATGACTATCTGACCAGAACAATATCATACAATACAAGTGCAAATCTAAGCCAATCTGCTTATAGTGCAATCGTGAATAAATCTTCTGTCTGCGCCGGATATTCAAAAGCTTTTATGTATATTATGAACCAGTTAGGCATACGAGCTGCCTATGTTACCGGCTCCGCTAGCGGAGAAGCACATGCCTGGAACTTAGTATACATTAATAAGAAATGGTACAACATGGATGTCACCTGGGACGACCCGATAGGCAACCCATCTAACAATTATTATTACGATTACTTTAACTTATCAGATAAACAGATTTCAAAAGATCACAAGCGGGATGCTATCGGAAAAATTCTTCCAAAATGTACATCCACAAAATATAATTATGATAAGTGCAGTGATTTATTTGAGGATACCGTGGACACGGATGATACTGACAATTCTGCTGTTCCATCTGATTTGATTTCTTCTGTACAGAACGAAACTACTACTCGGTCACTTGACAGCAGCAGTTATACACAAGCTGATTTATTAACTACTTATTATAATTCACCAGATTCCCTGTCCTATTGGACCTACTACGACGAATATAATATGTACATTTATTCCGATTCTATAACTAATATCGGATTAATCTATGAACCAATAACAACAACACTTTTTGCCATCACTCCGGATGACAAGCTTTATTATCTTGACTGGAACAATTATTCTTTTTTAGATGCAGCATAACAAAGCAATTTTTTCTTATGACACCTTTCCCTATACACAAAGAGATTATCAACCAAAACAACCTCTGTAGACACTACAGAGGTTGTTTTGAATTGTGATACTTTCAGATTAAAATTACCACTGTACTATTTTCTATTTTTATATAGAAGATTCATTTTTAATTCATAGAGTCTTGGAGACATATCTACATAATGTATATGGGGATTCACCAGACGTTGCTCTTCCTCCCAGATTTCCGTCTCAAACTGCTTTTCTACATACGCTTTGATTTCCTTCACATCTGGATTCTGATACACCAGCTTTCCATTCTCAAATACTGTTACATGAAGTGGCTCAGCTGTCACATCCTCAAATTCACGGATTTTCCAGGGCTTAACAGGGTCAATATAGCGATACGGCTGGCTGACATCTACTGTCTCTTCCTCCAAAGTCAATAAATCTGCAATGGCATATCCTTCCTTATTATATATACGCCACAATTTCTTTTTGCCCGGATTTGTAATCTTTTCTATATTCTCTGATACTTTAATTTTAGGTTCAAAACTACCATCCTCGGTCTGAGCAGCCACAATTTTATAAACCGCGCCAAATACCGGATCTGATTTGGCTGTAATTAACCGTTCCCCTATTCCGTATACATCAATGCAGGCATTTTGAGCATTTAAGGACTGAATGGTAAATTCATCAATGCTGTTGGAAACCACAATCTTACAATCTTTGCAACCTGCATCATCCAACGTTTTCCTAGCTTTCTTTGATAAATATGCAAGGTCTCCACTGTCAAGACGGATTCCTTTTAAGCGTTTACCCATGGGTTCTAACACTTCTTTTGCCACCCGGATAGCATTCGGTATGCCACTATTTAACACATCAAAGGTATCCACTAACAACGTGCAGGCATCTGGATATTCCAGCGCGTAGGCTTTAAACGCTTCATATTCATTTGGAAAATACATAACCCAGGAATGTGCCATTGTACCGGATATCGGTATGTCAAACAACTGTCCTGCAAGAACGGTTGCTGTACTTTCCGTACCGCCAATATAAGCTGCTCTCGCACCGTACACTGCTGCATCCCCACCATGGGCCCTTCTTGCACCAAAATCGGATATTGGTACCCCCGCTGTTTTTGCCATACGGCGGGCCTTGGTGGCAATAAGGCTCTGATGATTCACTTCCACCAACAGCATTGTTTCAATCAGTTGTGCATCAATCAGAGGTGCTGTAACGGTAATAATTGGTGTTCCCGGATACATTACCGTACCTTCCTTCAATGCTGTAATGGTTCCTTTAAATGTAAAATCCTTCAAATAGGAAAGAAACTCCTCCCCAAATATATTTCGACTACGAAGATACTCAATGTCTTCCTCTGTAAAACACAATTCTTCTATATAATCAATAATCTGCTGAAGACCTGCAAATATAGCAAATCCACCTTCATCCGGATTTCTTCTATAAAAGACATCAAATACTACCTGTCTGTCCTGCAGTCCATTCCTAAAATAACCATTACTCATGGTCATTTCATAAAAATCCATTAACATAGTAAGTTTTCTTTCACGTATCATAACAATCCCCATTCTGCCATTTTACCGGCACGTATTCCGGCAAGCATACTATCTTACAACTTATGCTATCCAGTTGTTTTGTGTTTATTCAACTCCTAGTGTATGTACTCTAGAGCATGTCCCCCAATAACTATACCAGCATAGTAAGCTGGATTCGTTTACGCTCCACATCCACACTCATGACTTTTACTTCTACAATATCCCCAATTGCCACAACCTCTAGTGGATGCTTGATATATTTCTTATTGGTAATCTGAGAAATATGCACCAGACCATCCTGATGTACACCGATATCCACAAAGACACCAAAATCGATAACGTTGCGCACCGTTCCCTTTAACACCATTCCCGGCTCTAAATCCTTCATCTCCAGAATGTCAGTTCTTAAGATTGGCTTTGGCATCTCATCTCGCGGATCCCTGCCAGGTTTTTCTAATTCTTTTATAATATCAACAAGTGTAATTTCACCAACATGTAATTCCTTCGCCAGATCCTTTGTGTTTTTAATCTTTTTCAAGGCTGACTCAAGGGTTCCGCTTATAATATCCTCCGCACTAAATCCGATTCGTTCTAGCAATCCCGTGGCTGCTTCATAACTTTCCGGATGGACACTGGTTGCATCTAATGGGTTTTTCCCTCCGGTAATACGAAGGAATCCTGCACATTGTTCAAATGCTTTTGGTCCTAATTTTGCCACTTTAAGCAGCTCTTTTCTATCCTCAAATCTGCCATGTTCTTCACGATAAGCGACAATGTTCTTTGCAATGGTTTTTGAAATACCGGAAATATATTCTAACAGGGATGCGGAGGCCGTATTTAAATCCACACCTACTTTATTCACGCAGTCTTCCACCACACCACTCAACGCTTCTGATAACTTCTTCTGGTTCATATCATGCTGATATTGTCCTACACCAATGGATTTTGGATCAATCTTTACCAACTCTGCCAGTGGGTCCTGCAATCTTCTGGCAATAGACGCAGCACTTCTCTGCCCTACATCAAAATTCGGGAATTCCTCAGTCGCTAACTTACTTGCTGAGTAAACAGAGGCACCAGCCTCATTGACAATAACATACTGCAGCGGACGGTTTAATTCCTTGATAAAATCTACAATGACTGCTTCTGATTCTCTTGATGCTGTTCCATTTCCCACAGAAATCAATGTGATATTATATTTTTCCACCAATGCTTTTAAGACTTTTTTTGCCTCTGAAACCTTATTCTGAGGTGCCGTTGGATAAATCACTGTGGTATCTAACACTTTTCCAGTTGCATCTACAACAGCTAACTTACAACCTGTACGGAAGGCCGGATCCCAGCCTAACACAACCTGTCCTGCAATTGGCGGTTGCATCAACAGTTGTCCTAAGTTCTTGCCAAACACGGCGATAGCGCCTTCCTCTGCCTTTTCTGTCAACTCATTCCTGATATCACGTTCAATTGCCGGTGCAATGAGACGATTATAACTGTCAGTAATCACATCTTTAAGCACTTCTGTAGTATATGGATTTTCTTTCACAATTACTTTTTTATTCAAGTAGGTAATAATTTTTTCTTCCGGTGCTGCCAAATTCACTGTAAGAATCTTTTCTTTTTCTCCACGATTCAGTGCAAGCACTCTATGACCAGCCAACTTTACAACAGGCTCTTCAAAATCATAATACATTTCATATACTGTTTTTTCTTCCGGATTCTTCGCCACAGAAGTCAGTATGCCTTCTTTCCATGTAAGTTCACGGATATGTATACGGTAATCTGCCTCATCCGAAATCATTTCTGCTAAAATATCCTTGGCTCCTGCAATGGCATCTTCTACGGTAAGAACCTCTTTCTCCTCTGACAGGTAGCTTTCTGCATCCTTCTCTAATGGACGGGTCGTCATCTGCAACTGGATAAGCATTGCCAGGCCCTCCAGGCCTTTTTCCTTTGCAATAGTTGCTCTCGTTCTTCGTTTCGGGCGATATGGACGATATAAATCATCTACCACTGCCAGTGTTTCTGCAGCTAAAATCTTTGCCTTTAACTCTTCTGTCAGATGTCCCTGCTCCTCTATGCTTGCCATTACCTGCTCTTTTTTCTCCTCAAGGTTACGCAGATAAGTAAGTCTTTCTCCTAATTCACGAAGCTGTTCATCATTTAAAGAACCTGTTGCTTCCTTCCGATATCGTGCAATAAATGGTATGGTGTTTCCTTCATCCAATAATCCCACTGCCGCCTCAACCTGATGACGTTTTACTTTTAATTCTTCTGTTATAATCTGAATAATATCCATAACGCTCTCCATTCCGCCGTCTTTGTGGCATAAAAGTCTGTAACTAGAATATCAAAATCTTTCTTCTACGTCAAACATTTCAAATATGCTATAGTGTACCATATCACTTGCCTGTTTTCCCCATAGCACAGGACAAAAAACAGTTGCAAATAAAATCCCCTTGTAGTATGGTTAAGTGGTTATCTTTTTATATTTTTCAATTATTATATTTATTCGTTAGGAGTTCGTATGAGAGTACAAAAAGAATATAATACACCCTTTTATTATTTAGGGCTTGCAGGGATTTCCGTTTTTTTACTGGCAGTACTGGTTTTGCATTGTTTTGACCTTACTTTCTTTGACATTGTACCGCCTTGTCAATTTTATACAGCAACAGGCTATCAGTGTCCTGGCTGCGGTGGAACCAGAGCAGTTATGGCTATGCTGGAAGGCAAATTTCTGCTTTCTCTTTCTTACCATCCTCTGGTTTTGTTTGTAGTTGTTTTTTACGGATGGTTTTTGATATCACAAACTATCGAGCGTATCACCAGACATAAAATTGCCATCGGATTAAATTATCGTAATATTTATGTATTTTCAGTACTTTTTCTGATTGGCATTAACTGGATTGTTAAAAATGTTATTATTTTTCTTCATTGAATTTCAGTCACTTAACAGCTTCTGTTACTTAGTGAACTGCTCAACCCATATGAAAACGTAGTAAACTGTTACAAATCACCTTGACAAGCAATGGTAGTTTTTATACAGGCAAAAGCGGCCAGATAATTCTGACCGCTTTTTCAGCTTATTGCTTAATACCTGTTTAAGATATTCTTTGTAGCATTATTCGTATGTTTCTTCCATTATATATTCCAAATATTCATCCATTATCTCAGAATATTCTGGGGAATTCATCGTTGCAACATTACAAATTGTGAGAATAATACCTAATACAAGACCTATGATAGAACATACTAAACCACCAATTGCAATTCCTTCCATTTTGCCATCCTTTGGCTTGGAAAATACAGCAAGTAAAATACCTACAACACCTAAAATTGCACCCAGCCAGCTACAACAACAGCACAGAATAGCAAAGATACCTACTACCAAAGAGGCAATTGCCATGCCCTTGTTACCAGCCGGTTTCTCCTCATACTGTGGATACTGTCCTCCATTGTACTGATAATTGCTCTGATTGTTATTCTGGCTTTCTCCATAGGAATAACCATTCTGATTGTTGTTCTGGCTTTCACCGTAAGAATAACTATTCTGATTACTATTCTGGCTCTCTCCATAGGAATAACCATTCTGATTATTATTCTGACCATCACCGCCAGAATAATTGTTCTGATTCTCGTCCATTTTATGACTTCTCCTTTTCTACATTATTGGGATAGGGATATAATACCATTTTCACCACAAAAAAACAAGTGTCATAGTTACAAATTGAATTTTCTTATAGTGTACACCTATAGCAAAGCATTGGACAATTTTGTGTTGTAGTATTCATCTCATCTATCAATTGAAAGTTCATTTTCTCTATTAAACCTATAGATGCCGTATTTTCAGCATGTATAAAAGCATTCACAAAATGTAATTCTAATTCCTCTTTTGCATACCGAAGAATGGCGCGACAGACTTCACTGGCATAGCCTTTTCGCTGATAGGAGGGGGTAACCATATACCCTAATTCCACCTGGGATTCATATATGAACTGCCCTTTCTCATCCACTCCCACAGCTACATCGCGATTTTCTAATCCTGCACGTCCAATCATGGTACCTGTTTCTTTATCAAACACCACCCACATGCCATATTCATAAAAACGATATCGTGTCTCTATATAGGCTTTTGTGTAAGCAATTTCTTCTTCCTCCTCGTACAGGGGTTCTAAATAATCGGTAACGCCTTTTTGTTCATATATTTTCCTCAATTCCGGCAAATCCTTCAGTGTAATCTCACGGACAATGCACCGGTCTGTTTCTAATATCCTTCATGGCTCCCCCACAAACCTCTGGTGCACACGGTTAATAAATTCAAATTCCAGTCCTTCAAAGCTTTCTATCACATAATCTGCTGGACCTAAATCCTGATTACCGGAATCCGGATTATAAAATGCAAGAACTGCACAGCCTGCTGCCTTTCCTGCCAGCACACCATTTCCAGAATCCTCAATTACTAAACATTCCTCCGGCTTTAATCCAACACTTGCAATTGCTTTTAAAAATACATCTGGTGCAGGCTTCGGATTGGCAAGCTCTGAGCCACTGATAAGTTCATCAAAATACTCCTTGATTCCTAACTGTTCTGTGGCTGCTAATATATCTTCCATTGGAGAAGAAGATGCCACTGCTAACTTCATCCCTTGTTTTTTTAACATTTTTACAAAATCGCAGGCACCTGGCACTGGTATGTATCCCTTTGTTTCTGTAATCCAGTCCCTCTCCTTCATCATCTCCACATGGATTTGCTCCGGGGTAAGGTCTATCGGAAATTTTTCTGCTATATATTCATTTAACTTTGCACAGGTGGAACCAATAAATCCTTTAAATTCCTCATATGGCATAGTAAGTCCAAACCGCTGTAACATTCTTTCATAGGCTTCATAATGCTGGGGTTCGCTGTTAATCAGCACTCCATCCATATCAAATATTATTCCTTTTAACATTGTTGTTCCTCCATTATATAAACATCGCATTACTATACTTCGTATAACTGTATCCTATCACAAAATTCACGGCTCGTATATTACTTTTTTCGTCACTACTCAGTGTACTGCACCATTGATATTCTATTACTGTTCAGACAGGACTTAACATTCACTGTGAAGTTAAGCATGCAGATTGACATTTACCCACCTCAGTAATATACTTACAACTGTAAAAATGAACCAGAAGAAAGGAAAAATATTATGGCACAGAATCCAATAGTAACTATCGAAATGGAAAATGGCGGCATTATTAAGGCGGAATTATACCCTGAAATTGCCCCAAATACAGTAAACAATTTTATCAGCTTAATCAACAAAAAATTTTATGATGGTTTGATTTTCCACCGCGTTATCAAAGGTTTCATGATTCAGGGCGGTTGTCCTGACGGAATCGGCACTGGTGGTCCAGGCTACGGAATCAAAGGCGAATTCTCTGCAAACGGTTTTGCAAATGACCTCGCACATACTCCTGGTGTACTTTCCATGGCAAGAGCCATGCACCCGGACTCTGCCGGTTCCCAGTTCTTCATTATGCATGAGACTTCACCACACTTAGATGGTTCTTATGCTGCTTTCGGAAAAGTGACAGAAGGACTTGAAGTAGTAAACAAGATTGCTGAAACACGCACAGATTACAGCGATCGTCCGTTAGAACCACAGGTTATCAAATCTATCACTGTAGACACTTTCGGTGTGGAATATCCAGAACCGGAAACTGTATAAGATTATGCAGTCAACTTGTGAAACATGCGCAAACTACTTTTATGATGATGAGTATGAATGTTATGTTTGTGATGTGAATTTAGACGAAGATGAAATGGTACGATTTATGACTCAGACAAAATTTGAATGTCCGTACTATCGCAACGGGGATGAGTACCTTGTTGTCAGAAAACAGATATAAACTGTCCCTAAAACGGGAGGATGCCGGGTGGTTGCTTTCGCAACTCCCGGCATTGTATTATGAAAAAGTTTATCTAAAAATTTTAGTATTTGCTTCATCTGATATTACATAGTATATGTGACACATTTGAAGATTCCGTGTTTTTCATTTGAAGGTTTTATAAATAGAATGTGAACAATTTATGAATGAAACTTAACTTTCAAATACACTCCAGTACATAAAAACATTAACTATTCTTCTGTATCCATATCCAGCTCATTTAACACCCATTCGGGAGCATCTGAATCCAACACTGCATAATAAGAACCATCACCCATATACAGCTCTACTTTTATGTTGGAGACATCATCACCATGATATTCAAACATTGTTCCATACAGTGGCGATGGATAATACCCTGTATCAGGTTTCAAATACGGCATAATCGATGCTATATCTAAGTTCTCTGAATAAGTTGGCAGCATCCTTTCATCCTCATAAACATATAGTTCTGATACCTTGTTTGCTGCCGGCAAAGTTATGGATTCTATATTATCTGTTAAAAATCCATATTTCTCCATAATGGCTGCCACATTTTCATAGCTTATGGATACATATTCCGAAGCTGTTATGTTGCCCATCAGCACACCATTGTTTGTTGTATAATTCACAAATTTAATGTATCCAACTCCAGGCTGATTTTTCATGGTATCCACAGAATTTTCCATAATATCTACTTTCAAGGCATCCGTGAGTGCCTGCTTCTCCTGTGCATCACTAATGAGCATACTTTTTGTTTCTCCGTTTTTACTATATCCGTAAATTTCGATATCATAATCTCCGGATGCTAAAAATGCCCAACTGCTAATTTTATATTGTGGATTGTCTAATACATTTTTTAACTTCTCCGCATTTTTATCTACACTGTTATCAATGGTATAGGTTCTCTCTACTGTTTTTCCATTTTTCAAGTGATAATATACAGTAAAATTACTGATATCCTCACTCTCCTGGTCAAATTGTGTTCCCTGTCTATTCAGCCGCTTTCTGGTTTCATATCCTGCCTCCGACAGCTCATATATCTCTTCTATATCTGTAATCTTCATTCTGCCGGCTCTTTTTTCATCGGAATCTTTTTGCGACTCCAAAAAAGTATAATACTCTGACCACGACTGGTCATTATTAATTAACACGCCGCAACTCTCTACATCCTCCTGCTCCGGCATATATCCATTGTAACCAAATATATCAAAATAATATACAGAACCAAAAATCACCGCTAATACCGTAACTACGCCTACTGTTTTTAAGCCTTTTCCAATTGCTCTGATGTCTGCCTGCTCTAAGATTCCCTGCAGCACAATATGGCTGACAACAATGACAAATATTGCCCCAAAGAGCCAGAAAGTAATACTATGGTAGGTTGCGTACATAATGACGCCGCCTAATAATGCAAGAGGAAGCATAACGCCACCCTTGATAACCGGCTTAATCCCTGCAAATGCAATAGTTCCGCCAGAAGCACTAGAAGGACGCTTCAGATACAACAGAAATGTAGCAGCCAGACATATTACTGCAATTAACGCCATCAGCCATTCTAAAGATTGCAAGCCGATATAATCTGCCAGACTTCCTGATATGAGATAATTACATACAGGAGACAGTATCTGAACTGCACTTGAATAATTCTCCTCCCCAAGGCAATACAAAAAGATGGATTTATACTGTTCCAAAAGAACATACCAAAATATTCCATATCCATAAGTAGCTACCATTCCCAATACAGCAACCAACAGTTTTCCTGACAGCATAACAATGAGAAGATTGATATTAAGTAACATCCAATACCCTAACAAATGATATCCAAACGCCAAAAACGCCTGCCCCCATATTACAATGGTACCATTTGAAAGAACAAACACCAAAGTTAATCCGATACACAGTGTAATCAGGTATGGTACTGCATATGCGAAAATGCTATTTGTATAAGATACCAGAAACAGCTTCTTTCTGCTCACCGGTATGCTGTGATACAAATCTGTCTTCGGCTTAGAAAATAAGTAGGACATACTGTTAAAACCACATATCCAGGAGGCAACAATTGTTACACAATGGAGCATAGGATTTGCTGTGGAAAAAATTGCTTTTACAGTCTCTGCTATATACTCACTTCCACCACCATCCATCCAGCCAACAACCAGAATGGATGCTACTGACTGTACCGGAATCAGTACCATAACTGCTAAAAATACAATTACTGACAAAATCCATTCCGTCTTGCGCCTGCGGCCATTTTCTATCAGCATCTTAAAAAATGAGTTTCTTGATGTCATAGCCAACCACCTCCGCTTCGCTGATGAAAATTTCCTCTAACGATAGAGGCATTGACTCTATGAACAACGGATTTCTTGTACTTAAAATTCCAAGAATATCCTCCTCTCTGCCACGGACAGTTGCTGTGTATAATGAGCCTTTCTTTTCTATCTTCATGCAGTCACAACCGGCAAATATCTGTTCCTTTGCCATTTCATCTGGGAATACTCCCTGTACCTTAATCATATTACACTTCATATCCTCTAGGTCTTTTGACAACAATACACCGCCACGATGAAGTAAACCTACATGGTCACAGATATCTTCTAATTCCCGAAGATTGTGAGATGCAATAATCGGTGTCAGCCCTCTCTCCGCCATTTCCAATGCAAAAATACTTTTTACACCCTGGCGCATTACCGGATCTAAACCATCAAAAGTTTCATCACAGTATAAATATTTGGTGTTAGTACAGATTCCTAAAAGAATGGATACCTGCTTTTTCATACCTTTTGAAAATGTTGCAATATTTCTCTTTGGATTCAGACCAAATTTTTCAAGGTAATTCAAATATTTCTTTTCATCAAACTTTTCATAAACGGTTCCATAAAACCGCCCCATATCCTTCGGTGTGGCATTTTGGAAGAAATGCTGGTCATCTGACAGATAACAAAATTGTTTTTTTACTTTTGTATTCTCATAAATTTCTTCTCCGTCTATAGTAATACTTCCAAAATCCGGCTTATATACGCCTGCTGCTAATCTAAGAAATGTACTTTTTCCTGCGCCATTCGTGCCCACCAGACCAAATACATTACCTTCTTTAATCTGAATACTCACCCGATCCACTGCACATATTTTGTCAAAGCTCTTACACACTTCTATTGCTTCTATCATTCTTCGACTCCTCCTCGCTCTTTCTGATATATTGCTTTTACCAATGCAACTACTTCATCCTCAGGGATATGAAGCAGTTTTGCTTCCTCAATATTTTCGCTGATTTCTTCCTTTATTTTTCTTCTTTTTTCCTCAAGCATAGATTCCTGAAAGCACACAAAGCTTCCTTTTCCTTTCACCGAATACAGGAAACCTCTCCTTTCTAATTCGGCATAGGCTTTCTGTATGGTATTGGGATTGATTGACAACTCCACGGATAATGCCCGGACAGAAGGCATCTGACTATCCGGCTGCAATACTCCTTTGATAATCAGCTCCTCTACTTTGTCTACAATCTGTTCATAGATTGGTCGTCTGTCTTTATAATCAATCAATATCATCTTTTGCCTCCTCATCCCAGATAATTGCCTTCTGAACGGACTCTGGCAATTCCTCTACGCTGACGTTCGTCTCCCACTCTTCGCCCTGATACACTGAAATGTCATATCTTCCCGCCTCAGGAATATCCCCAATATCCGATGCATATGCTGTATGCACTGCCGGATTACTGACTCCACCAGACCAGCCTATAAGCGAAATAACTGTTTCTATTGCTTCTATATCTTTAATTTCACCTTGCACATCTTTCTCATTGTCATAAACGCCAATCCATACTTTACTATCCTGTAAATCTCCAAGTACAGTATTTTCTACATCATTCAAAAAGCCGAATTTTTTCATGGTTGCAATAACATTTACATAGCTTTCCGTAAAGTTATAGCTTACATTGTACATGCCAATTTGTTCTCTTTTATTTTCCGGTATTACAAACTGAAGCTCCCCTAAGGCAACCTCGCTTGCTACCTCCTCAAGGGAAACAGTCTCTAAATCCTTTCTAAGAGCTTCTATCAGTTCTTTTTGCTGCTCAGCTGTAGTTAAATAATAGACTTTGGAAACTCCTACACTCCACTCAGACAGAAATACATTAACACGATCATACTCATAGTCGTCAAATATATATGTGGATTTCCTGTATTCCTCTGAATCTACAATGATGTCCATCAATTCTTTAAACTCAGCTGTTGGCAATCCTGTATAATTACGCTGAATTTCCCTTCCATCCTTCATGTGGTAACGAATGGAAAATTCATAACTATTATTGTCATACAAATCTAATTTTCCTGATTGCTTTACGCCATGTTCCGCCAATGTAAGCACTGTATTAATATCTTTAAATTCCATATTTGCCAGACGATACTCTTCATCCTCATCATAGGTAAAGGCAACTGCCACTGACTCCACCTCACTCTGCTTTGGTATATAACTATTGATCTTGCAGATATCATGCTGGAAAAATGCCGTCCATAAAACGGCACAGCCAACAGAAATGAAAAATATCGGCAAATCTCGTTTACAGGTCCTGACATCCTGCTCCACAATCAGCTGAAGTATAATGTAACCTACTACCAGGAAAAACAGCAGTACTATCATTCCCAATACGGATACATATTTCACCATCAGAAACAGACTGGCAAAGCAGACAATCACAGTTCCCACAACACCGCATAATGTGTTAATCAATACCTTAATTACATTCTTAAGTCCACGATATACAATTCCGGTTCCGGCTGCCTCAGATGGACGTCTGCGATAGAGCAGAAATGCCAGCAGAAAAGCAATTATACTTATTATCGCCATTGCTAAAATCATAGGATATTCATCTGGTGTTCCTCCCCGGCCAATGCAGATATAGTTAAGAGGCGGACAAAGTAAGCGAAGTATTTCATCCGGCACTTCTTCAATTGGCACACAATGGAACCATACGCTCATATACACAACGCCTGTATAAAAATAGAGAATGCCAACCAAATATGCTCCTGCAATTCCTAACAGTGCTATCACCGTTCTTCCTGTAACCATTACAAGAAAAATATGAATGTTGCACATCATGAAATATGCCAATATGTGTAACGCCATGTGTTCGATAAGGCTGGCAGCTGAAATAATTACAGCCGGCTCATACACCTGCACAATTCCTACACTCATGAGCATGCAAATCACAAATGGCACCAGATAAAACAACATTGTATTTACATAGGATACTAGAAAAAGCTTTTCTCTTTTAATTGGCAGACTATGATAAAAATCATTTTCTGACTTGTGGAATACAAATGCCATTCCTCTCACACCGCTGACCAAAGACAGTACTATTGTAACCACTATCAGCCAGGGATTCATCTCTCTGAAATAGCCATCCGCGAATGCCTGGATCTTACTAAGTATTTCCGTTTGACTGTAATCCATATCCATTTTTGCTAAAGACAGCCAGAAGGATATAGGCAGAATTACCAAAAAAGCAAACACCGATAACATAATTTCCCAACTGCGGTGCTTTGCATTTTCTTTTAACAATGATGCAAAATATCTCATTATTCTGCTCCTCTCTTTTTATTTTGTGTGTTGTACATTGAAAATGACATAACTATTGTTCCAAATATACAAGTGTACTATCACTATTAGTACACTTGTATTATATGTGGATTATTCTTCCTTGTCAAGAATTGGATCCTAGTCCTTTAGTATCAAAAAAAGAGCGGATGCTACGCATCCGCCCTATCTTCATGTTCCTGTAAGAATTAAGCCTTACCAACAGAACCGAATAATTCCATTTTTTCTTTTACAGTTGCTCTGATAGCGTCTGCACCTGGTGCTAACAGCTTACGTGGGTCAAATCCTTTACCCTGCTGATCTTTACCAGCCTCGATGTACTCACGAGTTGCAGCAGCAAAAGCTAACTGACATTCTGTATTAACGTTGATCTTAGCAACACCAAGAGAGATTGCTTTCTTGATCATGTCTTCTGGAATACCTGTACCACCGTGAAGAACTAATGGCATATCTCCTGTTAATGCCTGAATAGCATCTAATGTTTCGAAGCTTAAGCCTTCCCAGTTTTCTGGATATTTACCGTGAATATTACCGATACCAGCTGCTAACATAGTAACACCTAAGTCTGCAATAGACTTACATTCGTTCGGATCTGCACATTCACCCTTACCAACAACGCCGTCTTCTTCACCACCGATAGAACCAACTTCTGCTTCAAGAGACATTCCCTTTTCACCAGTAATCTTAACTAATTCCTGTGTCTTAGCAATGTTCTCTTCGATTGGGTAATGAGAACCATCAAACATGATGGATGAGAAACCTGCTTCGATACACTTTAAACATCCTTCATAGCTACCATGGTCTAAGTGTAATGCTACTGGAACTGTAATGTTTAATTCTTCTAACATACCATTAACCATTCCAACAACAGTCTTGTAACCTGTCATATACTTACCTGCACCTTCAGATACACCTAAGATTACAGGGGACTTTAATTCTTCTGCTGTTAAAAGAATAGACTTTGTCCACTCTAAGTTGTTAATGTTGAACTGACCTACTGCATAGTGGCCTGCTTTTGCTTTAGTAAGCATCTCTTTTGCTGATACTAACATAATTTTACCTCCATACGAATACTATTACTATCGATAATATATCGCGGTGTATTCTTACATCGCACTTTCTCTATTACTGTATCATTTTGACAGTTTTTTGTCAATCTGTTCTGTCAATTTTTCTGAAAGTGCATAGCAAAAAACAGAGACGCAGCCGACTGCGCCCAGGCTTTTTGATATGTGCTACCTGAAAAATAGACAAGTGATTTGGTCGGGTTATTTCGAAGACGCTATGCTGGTGTCCACAATCAGCTCCAATGCCCGTTCCCTGTTGTCAATGGAGACATTTTTTTTGTGTCCGCCATATTCTCCATCCAATGTCCATGGTATGGCATCTTCTGAATGAAATTCCACGTGGCTTGTTTTAAAGGAATACATGTACTTACTATCTACCTGCTCTAACAGAAGGGCTGCCAGTATATTTTGCAGTTCCAGCGGATTCTTTGGCATCTTTATCAATGTCACCTCAAACAATCCATCATCCAGCATAACATTTTCACCGCCTATAGTAAGAACACCTCCCACGATTGTGGAATTTGTCACCATTCCATAGATAAACTCATCTTCCACAGAAAGCATATCACTGACTACCTTGACACGATATGCTTTTATCTTGCCTAACTGGCGCATACCCTCTAAAATATATGCTGCATGCCCAAGTACATTTTTATATTCCTGCTTTGTTTCATAGGATACTTCTGTAAAAGCGCCAAAGGCAACAATGTATATAAAATATTCCTTGTTAAATTGCCCCACATCGCAGAGAAAGCTTTCCCCCGTTACCGCTAATTCTGCCGCTTTTATCATTGATTTTGGAATGGAAAGACTATTTGCAAAGTCATTGGTAGAGCCCGCTGGAATATATCCAATTGGTGTCTTATGACCTGCTTTCATCATACCACCAATTACTTCATCCAGAGTGCCGTCTCCTCCACTGCACACTACCAGGTCATATTTATGGCCCAGTTCCATACTCCATTCACTGGCATCTCCACGCTTCTGAGTCGGCATTACAGTAGTAAGATACCCATTCTTCATAAATGTATCCAGAATCGTTTCTAATTGATTCTTAATTTTCCCTTTGCCTGCACGGGCATTATAAATAAATAATAATGTTTTTTGCATCTTTCACCTTCTCATTCTTAAATATCTGAATATAGTTCTGCCTGTGATACACCAGCCCACAAAAACAATAGCCGCTACCAGAAAAGTCACCGGCAACAGCTATCTTGCGTTCTTTATTGTGCACCCTCACCGGTTGCTAAAAATTTTTCGATTCCCTCTAGTGCTTCTGCTTCGTCCTTACCATTTGCAGAAACAACCACTTCTTCTCCTTCCGGCAAACCTAAAGACATCATTCCCATAATACTCTTTGCGTTCACACAGCGCTCTCCATATTCAATATGAATCTGGCTTTCATATTCGCTTGCCACCTGTACCAACATGGCAACTGGTCTGGCATCAATTCCTGCAGAAAGCCTAATTTTTATTGTTTTCTTTTTCATAGTTGTCTCTCCTCCTAGATAAGTTCACTCATAACTATTCAGTACTCTCATAGATTACCATTGTTATTATGAAATGCATTCATAATAACATGCAAAACTCACCTGCGGTGATGAATTTTTGCCTGCTACCGCTGCATTCTCATACGGACTGTTCTGAACAGTTACGTTCATTCTGTCTTATATCCTCGGCAATCGTACTGATTTTTCGCAATCTGTGATTCACACCCGATTTGCCAATAGGTACCGTTAACATTTTACTGAGTTCAATCAACGAAGCCTCCGGATTTGCCAATCTTAATTCTGCTACTTCTTTTAAATTCTCCGGCAATTTCTCTAGCATATGATGTTCTTTCAAATAATTAATATCCTCTATCTGTTTCACAGCCGCAGAAACTGTCTTATTAATATTTGCAGTTTCGCAATTCACCTTACGATTAACCGAATTACGCATTTCCTTCAAAATCCGTACATTTTCCAAATCCATAAGTGAACGATGGGCTTCCATAACATTTAAAACATCAACAATCTGAGCCCCTTCTTTTAAATATACAATCCAGTTTTTCTTCCTGTTTACAATCTTTGAATCCATATCAAAGCTGTTCACAATCTCTTTCAGCTGCTCCGCTGCGCTTTTTGTAGCACACACAAACTCCAGATGATAAAATTTCTCCGGGGCACTGATTGATCCTGATGCAAGAAAAGCTCCTCTTATAAAGGCCCTCCTGCAACAGACATTGCTTACAATCATACCATTTACAATTCCTTGTGGTTCATGAAGCATACCCTGTTCATCTGCATATTTGATAGCCTGAAGTACCCGTATTGCATCCTTGCATCCTTTAATTGCAATTGTATAAATTCTATTCTTTTTTAATACTACATTTCTTCGTATGGAAACATACGAACTTATTCTAAACGTTTTTTGTATTAATGTAAAGTACTTTCTTGCGACTGCTGGATTTTCTGTCACCACTGTAACTGCCTTTTTACCACTTTCATCTTCTTCAATTCTGCCACAAATACTGATGATAGCTGCTATTTCCGCAATCTGACAATGTCTTGCTGTACTGATATGCTTTGACAGTTCTTCTTTC
The DNA here is from genome assembly GCA_045122835.1 of Lachnospiraceae bacterium. Classification (GTDB taxonomy): domain Bacteria; phylum Bacillota; class Clostridia; order Lachnospirales; family Lachnospiraceae; genus JBGVMW01. The sequence continues at coordinate 14,669 of JBGVIB010000154.1, read as the reverse complement.
ACTTCACTGGAAAATGACATACCTAACCTCCAATGTGCTATTTCCTCACACCATCCTTGTAAATATCCCTATGTTCAATCTTCACTCCACATTCTTTCCTATCCTTTAACACATCATATAATTGATTTGCAAGGGTAACGGAACGGTGTTTTCCACCGGTACATCCAATTCCGATAACAAGCTGATTTTTTCCTTCCAGCACATAATTCGGAATAAGAAATTGAATCATATCTTTCAGCTTGTCAAGAAATTCATGGGTTACGTCAAATCCCAATACATAATCCTGAATTTCTTTATCATTGCCTGTAAGTGGCTTTAACTCCGGAATATAGTATGGATTTGGTAAAAATCGTACATCAAACACCAAGTCTGCATCTGTCGGTATTCCATACTTAAATCCAAAGGAAAGCACGGTAATAAATAAATTATTATATTCTTCATTATTTACAAATATCTTCATAAGTTCATTTTTCAACTCACGAATTAATAACTGACTGGTATCAATAATATAATCCGCACGTTTTTTTATGAACTGAAGACGCTCTCTTTCCTCCCGAATACCCTGATCCACTCTACCACCACCACTTAATGGATGTTGTCTTCTTGTTTCTTTGTACCGCTTAATCAAAACCTCATCAGAAGCTTCCAAAAATAAAATTTCACACTGGATTCCCATTGATTTTAATTTATCAAGTTCGGAACCCAACGCATCAAAATACTGCTCATTACGAATGTCGATTCCCATAACTGCCTTATCAATATCACCCTTGCTTTCCGAAATCAAATGTGCAAAGGTGCTGATTAACTGCACCGGCAAATTATCCACACAATAATATCCTGCATCCTCTAACACCTTCATGGCAGAACTTTTTCCTGCACCTGACATACCTGTTACCATGACTAAACGCATACTGAATTCCCCTCTCTCTTTCCCTACTATGCAAATGGATTTTCTTCAAATCCAAGCAGGCGTACCTCCGGTTCTAACATAACTCCATACTGGTTGTATACTTTTTCCCGCACCTGTTTCATTAGTTCTATAATATCCCTTGCTGATGCCTCTCCTCTGTTAATTAAGAAACCACAATGCTTCTCTGATATCTGTGCATCCCCCACAGAACATCCACGAAGACCGGCATCCATAATTAATTTTCCTGCAAAATGTCCTTCCGGACGTTTAAATGTACTTCCCGCACTGGCATATTCTAATGGCTGTTTCTCCTCACGGGCTTTTTTGAATTCTGCCTGACGGCCGTTAATCTCATCCTGATTTCCTGGCTGAAACTCCATCCTAACCTCTAGCACAATCAACCCTTCCTTCTGAATTACACTGGTTCTGTACCCCAATGCCAGTTCCTCCAGACTTAAATTGTGAATATTGCCATCACCGTCTAATACCAGTGCTGATTTTATAATCTGCGCCATTTCGCCACCATAAGCTCCTGCATTCATGGCAACTGCACCGCCCAATGCGCCTGGTATTCCGGTGGCAAATTCAAATCCGGCAAATCCTCTTTTACCTACTTCCATAGCCAGGAACGCTAAAGATACTCCTGCTGCCGCAGTCACTTGATTTCCTTCAAAATGGATATCTGACATCTCTTTACCAATACGGATAACGGCACCTTTAAAACCTTCATCGCTGACTAATAGATTGCTTCCATTTCCCACAACATAATAAGGAATATTGTTTTCCTTGCATATCGCAATTAACTGGCGGATTTCCTCTCCGCTTTTTGGCTTAATAAAATATTCAGCCGGACCACCTGTTCGGAAGGTGGTATGATATTTCATCGGTTCTTCTCTAAGAACCTGTTTTTCTCCTACTGCATTACAAAACGCTTCATAAATTTTCTGCTTCATGTTCTCTCCCATTCATGAATTTACTCGCACTCTTTCCATGATACAATATCTATTATGCAACGTCAACGAATTTTATACAGCTCTATCATCATTTTTTGTACAGAAAAAAAGCCATTTCTGCATTTGCAAAAATGACTTTCCCTTATCTAATCTATTCTTCGTAACCGTTTGGATTACCAGACTGCCATCTCCAGGAATCTTCACACATTTCCTTAATGCCACGCTCTGCAACCCAACCTAATTCTTCTTTCGCCAGTGCGGCATCCGAATAACATACTGGGATATCACCAGCACGGCGTGGTTTGAATTCATACGGTATATGTTTTCCACATGCTTCATCAAAATTCTTAATAACATCTAAAACACTATAACCGATACCGGTACCTAAGTTATAAACCAGGACACCCTTCTTTTCTTCTAACTTGTTAATTGCCTTTACATGCCCAATGGCAAGGTCAACTACATGGATATAATCTCTGATACAGGTTCCATCCGGTGTATCATAGTCATTACCAAATACGCCTAATTTTTCTAGCTTACCAACTGCTACCTGTGTGATGTAAGGAAGAAGGTTATTTGGAATTCCCTTTGGATTCTCGCCAATGCGTCCGCTCTTATGGGCACCAATTGGGTTAAAGTAACGAAGGAGAATCACATTCCATTCCTCGTCTGCTTTTGCCATATCCATAAGCATCTGCTCTATCATGGATTTCGTCCAACCATATGGATTGGTACAGGTTCCTTTTGGACATTGTTCTGTAATAGGGATAATGGCCGGATCCCCATATACGGTTGCTGAGGAACTGAAAATTAAATTCTTGCAGCCATGGTTTCTCATCACATCACAGAGATTTAAGGTTCCTGTGATGTTGTTATGGTAATATTCTAACGGCTTCTGAACAGATTCCCCTACTGCTTTTAAACCTGCAAAATGAATGACGGATTCGATGGATTCTTTCTGGAAAATTTCTTCTACGGCTGGCTTGTCTAATAGGTCTGCCTCATAAAAGGTTATTTTTTTTCCTGTGATTTCTTCTACTCTTACCAGTGCTTCTTTGCAGGAGTTAGAAAGGTTATCAAGTACTACTACTTCATAGCCTGCATTTAATAATTCTACACATGTATGGCTGCCGATGTAGCCGGCTCCGCCTGTTACTAAAATTGCCATATGGGTGGCTCCTTTCTAAATCATTATTGTCTACTATCCGCGAATTGTCCGAATTGTTTCTCATAAGCCATTGTACACGTTTTATCCCTCACGTGCAATATATTTTTCAACTGGAATCTGCTATCATCCTTCATATTGTGCGGCACTGCTTCATATACTGAAAGCATAATTACATATTCCCAAATACGAGGTGTCTTACATGTGTGGAATTTCTGGCTTTTATGATGGGGGAGCGAATTACCTTTCCTCACCTTCCCAATACGAATCTATTTTACAAAATATGAATGAGGTTTTATATCACCGCGGACCGGATGCGCAGAATATTTTGCTTAAGGGATGCTGTGGGCTTGCGCATACCAGATTATCGATTATTGACCTTGCCGGCGGTTCCCAGCCTATGAGCAGGAAGATAGAATCTATGCAATGCCATATTGTTTATAATGGCGAGCTTTATAATACAAAGGAGCTTCGGGAGGATCTTATAAGTCGAGGTCTTTCTTTTCAGACGACTTCTGATACGGAGGTGCTTCTTCTGGGGTATATGACTTATGGGGCGGAGTTTGTGAAACGGTGTAATGGAATTTTTGCTTTTGCAATTTTTGATGAGCGTCATAATACAATTACGCTGTTTCGGGATCCTATGGGGGTTAAGCCGCTTTACTATTCTTATCAGAATGGCAGGCTTATTTTTTCTTCAGAAATAAAGGGCATTTTTGCATATCCGGGAATGAAACGGCGTGTGACGAAACGGGGATTAAATGAAATTTTTTCTCTGGGACCTGCAAAAACTTATGGTTGCGGTGTGTTTGAGGGGGTGGAGGAATGTCTGCCTGGGCATTACCTTACGTTTCATCGTTACGGCTGCCATGACACCTGCTACTGGCGCCTGCAGTCACATCCCCACTTTGATTCCTATGAAGAAACCCTGGAAAAAACCGGCTTTCTTATCTGTGACGCCATTGAGCGGCAGATGGTGTCAGATGTGCCGATTTGTACTTTTTTATCCGGAGGCGTGGATTCTTCCCTTGTGTCTGCGATCTGTGCAAAGAAATTAAAGGAAAAGCAGGAGAACTTAACTACCTTTTCCTTTGATTTTCTTTATAATGATAAATATTTTAAGGCAAATTCCTTCCAGCCCTCCCAGGATCGACCTTATGTGGATGTGATGAAACGCTACCTGCATTCTGACCACCATTACCTGTTCTGCGACCACAAAACTCAGGCTGACTTATTATACGATTCTGTGAAATCCCGTGACCTTCCGACAATGGCAGATGTGGATTCTTCTCTTTTATTCTTCTGCTCTGAGGTGGCAAAAACAAATAAAGTGGTGTTGACCGGGGAATGTGCTGATGAGATTTTTGGTGGGTATCCGTGGTTCCACAGGGAGGATATGTTGTATTCGGAAACGTTTCCATGGATGCCGGATTTAACACCAAGAAAGCAACTGTTAAACCCGGACTTTTTAGAGGCTTTAGATATGGATGATTATGTGAAAAATACTTACTGCAAATCGGTTTCCGAGGTGGATATTTTACCGGAGGATTCAGATATAGAAGCCAACAGACGGCGTGTGTCTTACTTAAATCTCAGGTGGTTTATGCAAACGCTTCTCGACCGTATGGACAGAACCAGCATGCATTCCGGCTTGGAGGCAAGGGTGCCGTTTGCAGATACCAGAATTGTGGAGTATGTGTTCAACATTCCTTGGGAAATGAAAGCTAAGGACAACACTGCAAAGCATCTGCTTCGCACTTCCTGCAAACATTTGCTTCCAAATGAAGTTTTGTTCCGCAGAAAAAGTCCTTACCCGAAAACTTATAATCCGTATTATGAACGGTTACTGGGAGAACGCTTGTTAGAGGTTATAAATGACAGTTCTTCTCCGATTCTGCCGTTGCTTGATCGAAAGAAGGTGCTTATGTTCTTAAAGAGCCAGAAGGATTATGGTAAGCCTTGGTATGGTCAGCTTATGGCAGGACCACAGATGACGGCGTACTTGCTGCAGGTGAATTTTTGGCTGAAGGAATATCAGATCGAAGTGGCGATGTAAGTTTTTCTTTACGTTTTTGGGGGCGGGTGATATGATGCTACTAGTGAGTGGGTAGCAACGATATTGGTTAGTTGGCTACCCGTCTGACATCTTAACCATGCTCATAGATAAAAAGGAGAAAGGGCAAATGAAAAAACAAAAAATAATTATGGGGTGCGTTGCCTTACTGGCTTTGTCGGGGTGTAATGCGAAGGATACGGTGTATACACATACGGATACGGCTATGGGGACGATTATCAATCAGACGATTTATGGAAAAGAGGATGTAACAAAGGATGTATTATCTGTGATTACGGACTTGGAGGAGGATATGCTGTCATGGCGTGTAGAGAATTCTGAGATTAGTCAGATTAATGCCTCTGCCGGGCTTGAAGATGGTGTTGTGCTTTCAGCTTCTATGCAGGAGTATCTGACCACAATTTTGGATGTGGCAGAAAAGAGTGAAGGGAACTTTGATCCTACCATTGGTAAGATTACAAGGCTTTGGAATATTGATGAACAAAACACGGTGATTCCAGAACAATCGAAAATTAATGAGCTGCTTCCTGATGTGGGATATCAAAAGTTGACCTTGTCTTCTGGCAGGCTTTATCTGCCGGAAAACAGCAGTCTGGATTTTGGTGCTGTTGGAAAAGGGATTGCCTGCGATTCTATTTATGAACTTCTTGCTGATTCGGAAAATGTCAGCGGTGGCGTTGTTTCTGTTGGGGGAAGTATTGTCACTTATGGCGAAAAGCCTGACCATTCTAACTGGAATGTTGCCATCACCCACCCTAGAGAGGAAAGCAGTTACCTTGGCAGTGTATCTGTGCCCGGGGGAACCTTTCTTTCCACCTCCGGTGATTATGAGCGGTATGTGGAGGTGGATGGTGTGCGATACCATCATATTATGAATCCACATACTGGTTATCCGGCAAACAGCGGATTGTGCTCTGTGACGATTGTGTCGGATAATGGTTTGCTCAGTGATGCTCTTTCCACCGCCTGCTTTGTGCTTGGTGCTGAAGATGGAATGACGTTAGCTAAGCAGTATGATGTTGAAGCATTATTTGTCACTACCGAACAGGAAATTATTATGACAGATGGGATGGAGAAAATTTTTACTCCTGTGTCGGGTTCATCCACCCAATAACGTTAATCATACAACTCCATAAATTCCTCAAATGTCAAATCATTTTCTGTTATGTACTTTGCCATATCCACGCCTACATAGCGGAAATGCCAGTTCTCATAATAGATACCGGTAATGTCTTCTTTTCCTTTAGGATAGCGCAAAATAAATCCATACTCTGCACAATGCTCCCGAAGCCATTTATTTTCTTCCCGGAGGGCCTGGCTATCATCTAATACCTGATAGCCACACGCCACAATATCAACTGCCAAGCCGGTCTGGTGCTCGCTATAGCCGGCAGGCATGGTGTATTTCATGGTTTCTTCGTATGCTTCCTGCCAATCCATTCCCTGATTCATATAGCGATCCACATCCTCATCCACCAACTGCTGCTGTTTTGCCTCACTGCGATAGCCGGAAATTACTTGTACATCCATGCCAGCGTCTGCTGCTGCATCAGTAAAAGCTTCCACCTTGTCTGCAATTCTCGCGTCTACATATCTGTCGCCTTTTTCTAATGCTTCCAATGTAATCTCATAATCCTCCGGTATTCTATTTTCTTTATTTACCAGAACCAAATACTCTTCATCCACCTCTGGTAGTGGTTCTAACTTTTCATCTATGTCTTCTTTTGACAATTCTTCCTTATTATCTTCTGTTTTTTGGTCAGCAGCCAAAACCTCCTCTGCTATTGTTTCCTCCGACAATACAGGAGTGGAATAAAAGTCCCCTCTGCTGATTGCCATCACTACAGGAATAGCTGCACCGATTACCATACCCGTACAGAGAATACATACAAATTTCAACAATAATTTTATCTGCGATGCACGTCTTCTCCTTCGCTTACTGTTTCTTCGACTACTGCTTTCTGCCTGCATTTGTCTGTTATGATTCGTTCTTTTGTTATTTAACGACTGCACTACTATCACTCCAATCCTTCAAACTATTACTACAAAAATCTTCTATACTTAATGTCCATCCATATCCCAAATCCTGGTCAAATTCTGCTATCAGTTCTGATAATCCTAAAAATCCACACCGAAATCCCACTGGCACTTCTTTGTCCACAATCAGAAGTTCTACCTCATAATCAGCCTTTTTGCTGTCCGAAGTCTCCTCTCCATACGCTTTCTTAATATTTATCATATTGTTATAGTACTTTTGAAGTCCTTCCTCGTACTCCTGTCCCCATTTCCCTTTTTGAAATACTTGACTATAAATTTTCTCCATCCAGACTCCATCTTCGTAACCACTTACAGGATTCGTCATCTGTTCCTTCAATAGAACTAACTGTTCCTGAACCAGCGTTTCAAAATAATAAATACCATAGGTTTCTTTATCAATCAGTGCCGCTATCAGATCCTGTGTCCCCACTAAATACACCAGATAACAGCCCAGACTCCCCTCTCTATCCTCCACCAGACTATACTTTAATTCACATTCCTGTATGATAAAGTCAGACTGATTCGTATTTGCATATATATCATTGATACTGGTTAATTCCTTTAAAAAATGATCATGAACCAATCCCCAATCCGACATTGGCTCACTGGTAATCTCCAGTTCTATCTCACATCCGGATTGCTGCAGACGCTTCATCAAATTCCAATTTTCTTCCTTTCCCTCTGCCTGCTCATACATGGAAAAGGTGTTATCGTATTGGTATTCCTGCATTTTCCCCATGTATGTGCTGTCACGGTAAAGTCCTATTAGCTCCGGCACATAGCAGGCGCTAAAAAAAACAGCACACAGCGCAAGCAATGTTAAACTATATTTCACCCATTTCTTCATGTTCTGCCTCCTTTAGCCCCACTGTAATTGTTGTACCCTTTCCTACTTCGCTTTCTATCTGTATGGTTCCTTTGTGTAGCTCTAAAATGCGGCTGCAAAGGGTAAGTCCAAGACCTGCTCCCCCTTCCTTTCTGGAACGGGACTTGTCCACCATATAAAAGGCTTCTGTAAGCTTTGGCACTTCCTCTTTCTCAATTCCCTTTCCATTGTCTGCAACAGTCAGATAATACATGCCATCCTTTCTTGCTCCTGTTATGGTGATTTCTCCACATTGTTCCACTGCTTTTCTGGCATTATCCACAAGATTGTTCAACATAGATATCAACAATTCATAATCCCCTGCCACATATCCCGGTTCCACCTCTGTCTGAAGCCGGATCTCCTTTTCTTTCAGCTTCACATCCTCTAGCTTCGCTATACCATTTACAAGACGTTCTACCGCAATAGGCTTCATTTCCAAATCAACTCTTTTCATTACAATTAAATCCAATAACTTGAAAGACAAGCTCTCTAACCGTTTTCCCTGGGTGTAAATATAATGGGCTGCCTCCATTTCTTCTTCCTTGGATAAATCAAGAGAGCGCAGCATGTCCGCATACCCAATAATGGAGGTCAGAGGCGTCTTTAACTCATGGGCGAAAGATGATGTAAAATCCTCCTGCTTTCTTGCCGCTTCGGTCAACTCCAGAATTTTTTCCTCCAAGCTATCTGCCATGCTGTTAAAATCTTCTGTCAAATCTCCAATCTCATCATCGCCCACTTTCCTTCCCCTGACGGTATAGTCCCCCTCCGCCATTTTTCTTGTGACAAGAGAAAGCTCCTTCAATGGACGTGTCATCGCATGCATCACCAGAGAAATCACAACACTAAACACTACCAGTACTGCCACCAAAAGCATCCGATAGGTATCATAAAGCTGTGTTCTGTCCTGATAAATTCCGGTAATATCCTCCACCGTCTCAAAATAAAAAACATTTCCCATGACGGTCTTGCAGCTTATTACACTGATGAGATACTGGTTTGCAATCTTCTCAATCTTATAGGCATTTTCTTCCATTTCCGGTATATCCTTTTCACTGTCAAATATCTGTGGCTCCTGTTTCCCATACAGAAGTTCTCCGGCTTCCTTATACACACGGTAATCAAGTTTTTGAAAGACACCATTTCCTGCAATAGTTTCTAAAATTTCTTCGGCAGCTTCGTCAGAACGATTTCCCACAGTTAGCTCACAATAGGACAACTGAAATGCGTACTGCACCATATTATTATCATTTTTTACTTTTTCTATCTGGCGATTTAAGGCACTTTGAAAGGAGGCATTGATTAGCAAACCACCAAACAACATATAAATCGCCATTGCCACACATGTGGCTGCAATAAATAATTTCCACGAAAGACGCATTGTTATTTATCCTCCAGGCGGTATCCTATTTTATATACCGTTTGAATTTTATCTTCCCAATGCAACTTCTTTTTCAGGCGCAGGATGTGAATATCCACCGTGCGGCTTGCCGGTGACATTTCCCCGCCCCAGACCTGCTCATAGATAGTTTCCCGATACAATGCTCGGTTGGGATTTCTTAAAAATAACACTAACAAATCGTATTCCTTGAATGTCAGCTCTACGTTTTCTCCATTTTGTGTGACGGTTCGCGAACTGGTATCTATGGTTACGTCGTGCATAGACAAGTAACGCTGGGCTTTGTTGTATCTGCGAAGTACCGTTTCTACTCTCGCCTGTAATTCTAAGATTTCAAATGGCTTTACGATGTAATCCTCTGCCCCGGCGCGGAGACCTTTTACCTTTTGTGCGGTGTTGCCCATGGCTGTCAGAAATATCACCGGCACTTCTACGTTTTTAGCATACTCTAGTACGTCATAGCCATTTAGTCCCGGAAGCATGATGTCTAATATGATTAAATCAAAATTTTCCACTGACAAAATATCTGCCGCTGCGATGCCATCATATACGCAGGTACATTCATATCCTACTTTTGACAAACTGAATCGAATCAGCTTGGCGATAGGTTCTTCATCCTCCACAATTAATATTTTTATATAATCACTCACTGTTTTTTCCTCTTTCATTATCATACAATTTCTATATTCCTTACTTGTAACTATTCAGTACCTTCATAGGTTACCAATGTTACCACTACTGTTTCATACGGACTGTGCAGTTCAGCACAGTCCTGTCCTGAATTGTTACCCTTACTTTACAATATGATTGTATCAGAATTGTTTCAAATTGAGGGGTTCCTAAGAAATTTTTAATATTTTTTGTTGAACTAAAGGGGTTGGTGTGCTACCATGGAATTTACTATGTGGGCGTTGGATAATCATGCCAATTCACGCCTTTTGGAACATTTACATAACTTTATTATATATAGAAAGGATGGCATATATTTATGGAAAGAAAAAATGCTTGGAACACATATGATGAAACGCAATTAGCAGAATTAGAAGCGTTGAATAAGAATTACCGCGATTTCCTGAACAAGGGTAAAACAGAGCGGGAATGTGTGGCAGAAACCATTCGTCAGGCGGAGGCTGCCGGATATAGAGAGTTTCATTCTGTGCTAGCAGAAAATGGCTCTATCAAGGCTGGCGATAAAATTTATGCGGTATGCATGAAAAAGTCTATCGTTCTTTTTCAGATTGGAACGGAACCATTAGAAAAAGGAATGGCAATTTTAGGGGCTCATATTGATTCTCCAAGATTGGATGTGAAACAGAATCCTTTGTATGAAAATACCGGATTTGCATATTTAGATACTCATTATTATGGCGGTATCAAAAAATACCAGTGGGTTACAATTCCGTTGGCAATTCACGGTGTAATTGTGAAAAAAGATGGCTCTGTGGTAAATGTAGTGATTGGCGAGGAGAAAGATGACCCGGTATTCTGCTGTACCGATCTTCTTGTGCATTTGTCTGCTGAGCGTCAGGAAAAGAAGGCTGCTAAGGTAATTGAAGGCGAGGATCTTGATATTTTATTTGGCAGCATGCCATTGAAAGATAAAGATAAGGAAGCAGTTACCGGCAATGTTCTAAAGCTGTTAAAAGAAAAATATGATGTAGAAGAAGAAGATTTCATATCTGCAGAGTTAGAAATTGTTCCTGCCGGAGAAGCCAGAGAAGCTGGTATTGATAGAAGTATGATTATGGCGTATGGACAGGACGACCGTGTCTGTGCCTACACTTCTCTTGCCGCCATGCTTGAAGTGGAACAGCCGACCAAAACTACCTGCTGCCTCTTAGTTGACAAGGAAGAAATTGGAAGCGTTGGTGCAACAGGCATGCAGTCTAAATTTTTTGAAAATACCGTTGCAGAAATTATTGCTGCCATGGGTGACTACTCTGACATTTTACTTCGCAGATGTCTTGCCAACTCAAAGATGTTGTCCTCTGATGTCAGTGCCGCTTATGATCCAATTTTTTCTGCTGCTTATGAAAAGAAAAATTCTGCCTACTTTGGTCGTGGTATGGTATTTAACAAATTTACCGGCTCCAGAGGAAAATCCGGTTCTAATGATGCCAATGCGGAATACATAGGAGAAATTCGTCAGATGATGGATTCTTATGGTGTTGCTTTTCAGACTGCAGAGCTTGGAAAGGTCGATGTGGGCGGCGGCGGAACGATTGCCTATATTATGTCCTTATATGGCATGCAGGTAATTGACAGCGGTGTTGCCGTCTTAAATATGCATGCACCTTGGGAAATCACCAGCAAAGCTGATGTTTACGAAACGAAAAAGGGATATGTTGCTTTCTTAAAACAAGCGTAATCATTCCATTGGAGGAGCTATGTACTCTTTATTATGTAAATTATTTATTAAAAATTATCAAGATACGGAAGCACCAGACGTCCGCCAGTCTTACGGCATGTTAAGTGGTGCTTTGGGTATCGCATTAAATGTGCTGTTGTTTGCCGGCAAGTTTTTTGCCGGACTCATCAGTCATTCTATTGCCATTACTGCTGACGCTTTTAACAATCTGTCAGATGCCGGTGCTTCTTTTATCACCTTGGCAGGTTTTAAATTATCCGGACAGAAACCGGATACTGATCATCCATTTGGTCATGGAAGATTTGAATATTTATCGGGATTGTTTGTGGCTGTCATCATCCTTTTAATGGGATTTGAGTTATTGAAGTCTTCGGTGAATAAAATTATGTATCCGGAAGCTCTTGACTGCAGTGCGTTGGTAATTGCTATTTTGTTGGCGTCTATCTGTGTAAAGCTCTATATGGCATTTTACAATAAGCGGTATGGCAAAAAATTAAACAGTACAGCGATGATTGCTACTGCCACGGACAGCTTGAATGATACCATTGCCACTACTGTTGTTTTGATTGCTACTTTAATTAGTAAATTTTCCGGGATTCTCATTGACGGATGGTGCGGTCTTCTGGTTGCAATCTTTATCTTATATGCAGGTATTAATTCCATGAAAGACACGATTAATCCACTGCTTGGTCAGGCTCCTGAGCGGGAATTTGTGGAGGATATTGAACGGCTGGTATTGGAGGAACCGGAGATTCTCGGTGTTCATGATTTGATTGTCCACGATTACGGTCCAGGCAGAAGAATGATTTCCCTGCACGCGGAGGTGTCTGCGGAGGGGGATATTTTAACGCTTCATGATATGATTGACAACACAGAGCGAAAGCTGCGGGATACGCTGCACTGCGAAGCGGTAATTCATATGGATCCTATTTGTGTTCATGATGAGGAAACCATTGCCTTAAAGCATGAGGTTACGACTTTGTTGCAGCTTCTTGGTGATGATTTGTCCTTACATGATTTTCGGGTTGTGAAGGGAAATACCCATACGAATTTGATCTTTGACATTGTATTGCCTTACCATTTTGTGTTAAGCGATGAGGAGGTTGTGAAGCGTTTACAGCGGAGTATTCTTGAATTGCATCCAAATCATTACGCGGTGATTTCGGTGGATAAGAAAGGGTGCTAAGGGATTCTACTTGGTTGCTAAAGGCAAATCAAGAAAATATGGAAGCGACTATCACTAGTTGCCATATTTTCGGTAGAAAACGAATAGCTTAACCTTTTATTTAGCAAGCAAAACCTTTGTTATGGTTTTGCTTGCTTTTATTTGGGCTCTCCCCAGAAGCTTGCCACTATGTCTTCCATTTTAGCCTCCCAATAAGCCGGACTAACATCAGGAAGCACGCAATAGCTGTGAGGACCGCTGCCCATTTTTACAACATACACCCATCTTCCCTGAAGATTCACTCCACTTCTGGATGCTACTATAAATTTCTTTTTTACCAGCTTTCCATCCCGTGTTTTCACCTTTGCATAATACTTGGTTCCTGCATAGGTTCGATGAGAGGAATATCTTGTTCTCACATACATATCCCTCTTTTGGCATGAAATGCATCTCACTTCTGCATACCAAATCTTTCCTTTTTTTGCCGCATTCCTGTATTTACGCAACCGTAGGTTCTGAGCCCAATAGTAACTGAACAGTGCAAATGGAATCACCCAGATAACCATAGCCCCAATCGTCATAAAAAACCATACATCCACTACCCATGAATAACTTAAAATATCGAAAAGCTCATCACCTAACCAGCCACCACCCAAAACAAGTATTATTAAAGCAAAACCTAACAGGGCATATTTTCCAAAATATTTTTCATTTTCCCGCGCAGATTCCTCTGCTTTCTTAAACGCTTCATATATCCTTTGATCATCCAGACGAGTAAATTTTAATTTTCTAACTGATATTTTTTTCATAATGCAATTTCCTTTTATTTAAGCCATGTTTTTCTGACATATCTCGTTGCCAATATACTTGCAAGCGACTCTACACATAGCATATCTTCCGTTCTCATTCATGCAAATTATACTTTCTATGTACACAAAAATAGAGAGAACGCATTCTCTCTATTTTCTAACCCTATTAATTATTTCCCCTCAATGTTGCATTTCATTCCCCAATTAAAATACAACACATTCATATAAATTCTCATTTATACTCTAAAAGGCTTTTTATGCTTTCCCTCAACAGGAACTATAATCAGTATACAATATTTTCCATATTTTTCAAGAAAGTCTACCTGAATGTGGACGAACTCTACCCAAATGTTGATTTTACTATAAGTGATTAGCTTTTTCTTCTTTTATCATTCTGTCATCTTCTTTTAAGTAAAATTTGATTTTTGAAATCACACATTCTATATTACATTGTCACCTAAAAAAATATTTCCTTAATGAAATTTTTGACCATAAATCCTGCTTTAGTGCTACGCATTCCTTATTGCTTTCATAGCATAATTACGCTATAATTGTGTCAAAAAGGAGGGAAACATTATGCCACTTATTATGCCTATTAAAGATTTACGCAATACAACCGAGATTTCTAATATCGCGCACAAAATGCAGGAGCCTATTTTTATTACCAAAAACGGATATAGCGATTTAGTTGTTATGAGTAGCGAATTATACGATAAATTTGCAAGAATGAATCACATCGACCAAGCAATCTTCGAATCCGAGCAAGAAATTGCTAACGGTGCAAAAGCAGTTGACGCCGAAATAGTTTTTGCAGAATTGGAGAAAAAACATTTTGGATAAATACAAGGTAAAAGTCAACCCCAGAGCAATCCGTGAATTAGACCAAATTTTTGAATATATCGCAAATGAGAAATTGGCTCC
>JBGVIB010000153.1:0-12542 GCA_045122835.1 Lachnospiraceae bacterium | reverse complement strand
CTACATCTAATCCTACAACAAATGTATGTATCTGATTCATATTGAAATTGTAAACTAAATCATAACATTTTCCATCTGCATCTTCAAAGATGTAATGTGCCGTTCCTCTGCATATGATAGTGTCATTACCTTTATAAACATAGCAACTTCTGGTAATATTACTTTCTGATGAAAGGTAATTTTCCAATGCCTTTCGTGTCGTATTATATGCCTCTGCCAGCAACGCCTTATCTAACGAACAATCATCCCTATTTAATCCATCTAACATATGAAGATCTATACTATATACTTGTCCATTTTCTATATCTACCTGTACCTCATAACCACAACCGTCTTTGCGGAATACAATATTGTAATACGATTCCATATGTTCTGGAATCACCTCATACTCGCTGATATCAACCTGATAAAAACGTTCCACCTGCTCTTTGGCATATGCAATTGCTTCCTCTTCTGTAACACCTATAATGCTCTTTGCTTCCTCTTCTTCAGATGATTTTCTAGATTCTTTATCCACACAGTAACTTCTTTTCTCTTGAAAATCTATTAACTGTAGTAACTGTTCATCTGTAAGCTCTGTCTCCGGAAGCTTAAATGTGCCGCTTTCTTCAATATAGCAATATGGTGTTCCTTCTGCCTGTTCCATCGTCTCATAGATTGGAAGTTCATTGTCAGGATATGTTCCTTTTATATATGCCTGATTTAATTTCTCCCTTCTCTTACGCTCTGCATCAGTCAGCTCTCTGGTATAAGTATCTGCCTGTATATATGCATGATTTTCTATTGTATCTAAATATTTCTGGATATCTTTGTTATCCATCTTACTTAAATGTTCTTCAAGCACACTTCCGGCAGATACGGATGTTACCATTAACAGCAATACCATTACAGGCACCAAAGCGATTGCCCGCTTTGGGTAACATCTTACTTGAGAATCCATCTTAGTAGGTAAAGCGTCTAGTGTCTGTTTCACTCTCTCCTGATAAGAATCCGGTAATTTATAGGGTTCTTTTGTCATGACAGACTTCAACTTCTTATCCATTTTACCTTTTAACATGCTCATTCTCCTTTTATCCACAATTAGCATTTCTTATACCTATATTGTATAAACTGGTACGATGTCCAAAACAGCTTGCTCTTGTTACCCTTGGTATCCTGTACTTGTTACGACAAAATAACAGCCAGTTTGTCTCTGGCTCTTTTTAATCTGGATTTTACTGTCCCAGAGGGTATTTGTAATATTTCACTAATCTCTCTGACGCGAAAGCCTTCATAATAATGAAGTATTACTACATCCCGGAATTCTTCCTCCAACGATAACACGTCCATCCACAGGTCGCTGTCTTGACCACTTCCTGCTTCATCCGGTATCTCTAAGTCATCAATATCCGACATGTATTTTCTTTTTTTTGCAAAGTCCCTTGATACATTCATCAAAATGGTCATTAACCAGGACCTGCTTTTATTAGGATTGCGTAAGGTATCTAACTTCTCATAAGCCCTTACAATGGTCTCAGACACTGCATCTTCCGTATCAGCTTCATTCTTTAGTATTCCAAATGCAATGCGGTGCATACAACCCTGATTGTCTAAAACCAGTTTTGTAAACTCGTCCTTGCTCATAATCATATGTAAAGCCTTACGCCTCCCCTCTAAAATTGAATTGTCATGACATATATTAGACGGTTTGAAACCCTTTTTGGTTCCCGGAAATTTATTTTTTTATCAGAAAATTTTTTCTTCTGTTGTATCCAACTGGATTATCCTATTTATTTTCTCCTATTTTCACACTATATACAAGTTTTTATTTTTTTCAATAACCATTATGCTTTTCATGTAATTATTTCACCTATTGTTTTCTTTCTTTATTATATTATACCAAAATCATATATCAGTTTTCACAAATTTCTATATTTTTTTCATTATTATATCAGCACATTGTTGTTATTTTTTGACACTTATGATATAATTGACATATTAAGGATATTAAATATAAAGGAGGGGTTATATGAGAAAAAATATCCTGCCCCTGATGGGTATCACAGTGGGGCTTATCTTAAGTATGACAGGTTGTGGAAGCCAAAAAGCATCTCAATCGGAGTTAGATGTAGAACCTATTCAGTCTACAACAGCAGGTGATGCGGAGGGTACGGTATCTCTTACTGTATGGGGTGCTGAAGAAGACGCACAATTACTTACCACTCTGGTGGAAAGCTTCAAGCAGAACTACGCTGGCGAAGCTGATTTTAACATTACAATTGAACCGATGAGTGAAGGTGAATGTAAGGATGCTATATTAGGAGATGTGCATGCTGCTCCGGATGTATTTTCATTTGCAGACGACCAGCTTAGAGCACTTGCTGCATCCGGTGTGTTAAAGCCAATTGAAAATGAAGCTGACATCAAGGCCGCAAATGTAGAGAGTTCTGTGAACGCTGCCATGATTAATGACAAGCTGTATGCTTATCCACTTACTGCAGATAACGGATACTTTATGTTCTATAACAAAAAGTATTTTTCTGAAAGTGATCTTGCTACTCTTGACAAGATGTTAGAGGTTGCCGCTGCTTCACAAAAGAAAATTACCATGGACTGGGCATCCGGCTGGTATCTGTATGCATTCTATGCACATACAGGTCTGGAGCTGTACCTGAACGAAGATGGTATTTCTAACACCTGTAACTGGAATGCAAAAGAAGGTAGCATCAAGGGTGTTGACGTTGCCAAGGCTTTAATGAGCATTTCAAAGAACCCGGGATTCTTGAATGCTAATGATTCCGGATTGATTGAAGGAGCAAAAAACGATTCTGTTATTGCAGGCATCAGTGGTGTATGGAGTGCTACTGCTCTGGAAGAATGTTGGGGTAATAATTTAGGTGCTGTTAAACTACCTACTTACACCTGTGCCGGACAGCAGATTCAGATGGGTTCCTTTACCGGATATAAGATGATTGGTGTAAATTCTTACTCTGAGCATCCTGACTGGGCTGCCAAGTTAGCAGAATGGATTACATCTGAAGATGGACAGACAGAACGTTTCGTACAAAGAGGACAGGGTCCATCCAATATTAATGCTGCTGCTTCCCCTGAGATAGCTGCTTCTCCTGCAATCCAGGCTGTAATTGCGCAATCAGAATATGGTACACTGCAGCGTGTTGGTAACAGTTACTGGGCTCCAATTCAGGAATTTGGTGAATCCATGGCAGCTGGCACTATTTCTGAAGCTGGATTACAGAAAAAATTAGACGAAATGGTAGCAGACATTACTTCTGCAACAGGGGATTAATAAGGGGGGAACATCATGGCTAAAACAACAGATGCGAAACAGGCTAAACCGGCAAAAGTAAAGCAGACCCAGAAAGCAAATGTGACACAGAGTAAAAAAAGCGTGAGTATCCGTACATTGATTATGCTCCCAATTATTATATTGGGAATTGTGTCCATTCTTTCTAATGTTCTTGCTATTAACAGTTTACAGAACGTAAATAACAATGCTGCTGAAATAGCCGATAAACATATGGTAAGTATTTCTAAGTTAAATACCATACAAGAAGAAATACAAAATATTCATAAAATGGGCTTATCCCATATTATTGCTACTGAATTTGATATAATGATTGGTCTTGTAGATCAGATTGAGACAGCAGAAGACTCTGTAGAACAACATTTAGAAGAATATGTTACATATTTAACTGAAGATGATGTAGCTACTTATAATGAGATGATTTTTAATTATAAGGCATTCAAATCTTCTTTAATTGAATTAATGGCATTTAGTGCCAACGGACAGAAAACTAGTGCATATGCATGCGCTAACGGCGTTGTTGCAGAATACGGCGAAGCACTCCTTAACAATATGGATGACTTAATTGCTCATTCTTCTGACAATGCCCAGACTGCAAGAAACCAGTTACAGACTGTTTACATGAACTCATTAATTGTAAACGCTGTTACCATTCTTGTAAGTATGTTTTCTATTATTGTTGCAATGATAATGGTATTAACACGTGTAATCAAGCCTATTACAAGCGCTGAAAAAGAAATTTCCGCTATTATTGCAGACATTGACCGCAGAGAAGGTGATTTGACAAAACGAATTACCATTCGCCGCAATGATGAGATTTCTGCACTTGGCAATGGTATCAATACTTTCATGGAAAAATTACAAAATATCTTCCATGTAATGACGCAAAACTCTGAAAAATTACATACTGTTGTTAATGAAGTTCTTCAAAGTGTAAATACTTCAAATGACAGTGCCACGGATTTATCTGCAATGACAGAAGAGCTGGCTGCTACCATGCAGGATGTTGCCAACAACGTAGGTACCATCAACCTCAATGCAGAATCTGTAAGCAAGGAAGTTAATAACATTGCAGACAAGTCCAGTGTTATCAATGACTACTCTAAGAACATGAAACAGCATGCTGTGCAGATGGAAACTACGGCAAAGAAGAATATGGAATTGACCGGCGAAAAAGTAGCTGAGATTCTTACTGTTCTTAACAATGCCATTGAGGAAAGTAAGAGTGTTGACCAAGTAAATGCCTTGACACAGGATATTTTGAATATATCCAACCAGACTAACCTGTTAGCATTAAATGCTTCTATCGAGGCAGCCCGTGCAGGTGAAGCCGGTAAGGGATTTGCTGTTGTTGCTGATGAAATTGGTAAGCTTGCTGCTGACAGCCGTGATAACGCTAATCATATCCGTCAGATTAATGAAGTAGTAACACAGGCCGTTTACAATTTAGCAGAGAATGCAAACAGCCTTGTATCCTATGTTAATGAATCTATTTTACCGGAATTTGCTAATTTCGTAGAACAGGGAAGCGAATATAAAGAGAATGCTTCTTATATTGAATCTGTTATGGATGAATTTGCGGACAAGACAGACAACTTAAAAGATGTGGTTTCCCAGATTGCAGAATCTATCAACATGATTACCAATTCCATTGACGAAGGTGTAAATGGTGTTATGAGTGCTGCTAACAGTACTCAGGATCTTGTAAAGGATATTGATAATATCTCTATGAGAATGGACGAAAATCAGGAAATCGCCGAGGATTTACAGAAAGAGACAGCTATCTTTGTGAAGCTATAATTTATCATATTTTGTAACGATTCAACACCTTATAGTTTAGCAATAAATTGGCGAGACTTCTCTCTCATATAAAATAAAACCCTGATTATAAGCAAACAACTTATAATCAGGGTTTTATTTATTTTTTATATACTAGAGAGTGTCCCAAAATTGCTTTCTGCAAGATGTGCGTTCCATTTTGTGGGGACACGCTCTATTGTACTGTTACAACAACGCCTGGTACACATCCCGCTTACTAATTCCTCTGTCCTTCGCCACTTGCTTCATGGCTTCCTTTTTCTCCAGACCCTGAGACAGGTATAACTCCATATGCTCCTCTATGGTCATAGAAGAAAAGGAATCCCGCTTCTCTGCTTCTATATCAGCTCTTGATTTTCCTTCGATTACAAGGACATATTCGCCCTTAGGCTCATTGTTATCATAATAGGATATTGCCTCCTCTAAAGTGGTTGCAAATGCATTTTCATACCGCTTTGTCAGCTCCTTGCACAAAGTAATCTTACGATCCCCCAGCGTCTCATATAATTGCTTTAATGTCTTGCGCAAATGATGAGGTGCTTCATATACAATAATCGTTCTTGTTTCTTCCTTTAGCTCCTCTAAGATAATTGCCCGCTCCTTCTTGTCCGCAGGAAGGAATGCTTCAAAGCAAAACCTTCTTGTTGCCAGTCCTGATAAGGTCAAAGCCGTAATACATGCTGCAGGCCCCGGCAGGGAGGTTACTGTAACCCCTGCCTCATAACACATTTTTACCAGTTCTTCTCCCGGATCGGAGATGCCAGGTGTACCGGCATCCGTAATCAATGCAACATTTTTTCCTTCTAACAACTGCCTTACTAAGTCATGTCCTTTTTCTATCTTATTGTATTCATGATAGCTGGTCATCGGAGTTTTTATCTGAAAATGATTCAAAAGCTTAATGCTGTTTCTCGTATCCTCTGCCGCAATCACATCTACTTCCTGTAATACCCTTAACACACGCATGGTAATATCCTCTAAATTACCAATAGGCGTTGCACACAAATACAAGGTTCCCTGCATTATTCTTCCTCCTCTCCGTAATATAAACGGTTCACCTCTGACGTATAAGTACCATCCTCGTTATAGATAATAAGGGGCGGTTCTACCGTTATCCGTGAATTGCCACCTCTAAGTCCCTCTATTAAAACCATATTCGGCTCCTTATGTAAATAAGGATGCACAAGCCTCATTCGCTTTGGCTCTATCTTATATTTCACCATAAGGGACATAATTTCTGCTAACCGGAATGGGCGATGCACCATATAAAATCTCCCTTTATTTTTAAGGAGGGCAGCACTTTCCCTTATAATATCCTCTAAAGTACAGGCAACCTCATGTCTTGCAATATGCAATGCCTCTGCCTTATTCGCCAAACCATGACTGCCTATCATATATGGAGGATTGGTTGTTACCACGTGAAAGCTTCCTTTGCCAAACAATACAGAAGCTTCCTTAATATCACCCTCCACCACTTCAATCTTATCTTCTAATTGATTCAGCTTCACACTTCGACTTGCCATATCTGCGCTTTCCGGCTGAATTTCTAATGCCGTAAACCGGCTTCCTTTTCCTCTAGCTTCCATCAAAATCGGTATAATACCCGTTCCTGTACCTAAGTCAATTATCTTCTCGCCTTCTTTGGCATTGGCAAATGCGCTCAGCAAAACAGCATCCATTCCAAAGCAGAACTTGTCCGGATGCTGTATAATACGATATTCTTTTCTCTGTAAATCATCTATTCTTTCTTGTGGATTCAGAAACGCTTCCATTACAGCTTTGATTTCCTTTCATCCTGACGCTCTAAGTTTTCTAACTCCTTAAGTTCCTCCGGAGTCAGCTTTAGCTTTTCCTTTTTGCGTCTTGGCTTAAATTTTAACTGGTCTACGTGATATTCACGGCTCTCCTTTTCATCATCAATGGTAACCGTCACTTTCACTAACTGACGCAACACACTGACACTTGTCACTTCCCCCTTTAAGCCATCATCTGTCTGCACAAAATCGCCAATGCCAGGCAAATTGCTGTTTAACTCCTCGTAAGTCTCCTCTTCATTCTTGAGGCAGCACATCAGCCTTCCACAAACGCCTGATATCTTAGTTGGGTTCAAAGAAAGATTCTGTTCCTTTGCCATTTTAATGGATACCGGTACAAAATCAGAGAGAAAGGTATTACAGCAAAGTGGTCTTCCACAAACGCCAATACCACCTAAAATCTTAGTCTCATCTCTCACACCAATCTGACGAAGTTCAATACGTGTCTTAAACACAGATGCTAAATCTTTTACCAGTTCGCGGAAGTCAATTCTTCCATCTGCTGTGAAATAAAACAATAACTTATTGTTATCAAACGTATATTCTGCATCTATTAACTTCATCTCTAATTGATGATTAGAAATTTTTTCTAAACAGATTTTAAAGGCTTCCTTCTCCTTTACCTTATTCTGGGCCGCAATCTCATCATCCTCCGGAGTTGCTATACGGATAACCGACTTTAATGGCTGAATGACTTTGTCATCCTCCACCTCTCTGGCATCCATCACTACCGTACCATATTCGATACCTCTTGCTGTCTCTACTATTACATGGTCATTTCTGCAAATATCTAAATCTGATGGTGCAAAGAAATACACTTTACCTGCATTTCGAAAACGCACACCTATTACTTTTATCATCGCTATCTATGCCTATATCCTTTCACTTTTTTGCCAAAGCTTATATTGTTCTTGTTCTGAATAGTTACCCTAATTCTCAATTATGGTTAAAAATAACAGCTCCATGGTTAGGTCAAAATTTACATTGCTGCGCAGTCTTAATTTCGCCTTATCAATTGCTTTCATCATGGTTTCCATTCCCTCGTAGGAGCTGTCAGCCGCCTGTCTTTTGATTTCTGATATCTCCTCCGTAAAAATCAATGTATTCGCATCCTTGGTTGCCTTAAATAACAACACATCCCGCATCCATACCAGAATCACATCCAGGAAATCATTGATTTCTAATTTGTATTCTGCTATCTTTTTCATCCAGTCGATTAACTCACTCATCCGGATATCTTTTTTGTATTTCATAATGGAGATGGCATCTTCTCTTATTTTATCAAAATCTTCGGAAGATGCAAGACGCATTGCCTTTCCAATATTACCCCGTCCAAATGCCACAGCCAGATCTGCCTTGTAATCCGGAATTTTTAACGTCTCCATCAAGTAAGATTTTACCACTGCATCCTTCACCGGCTTACAATTTAATCTTACGCAACGGGAACGAATGGTATCAAGGAGCTTATCTGCATTCTCTGTCAGCAACATAATTATTGCATATGCAGGCGGCTCCTCAATGGTTTTTAAAATGGCATTCTGTGCCTGCACCGTCATTAAGTCAGCATCTTTCATAATGTATATTTTGTATTTGCTGGCGTATGGCTTAATCTGAATGTCTCCCACTAACTGTTCTCTCACATCCTCAACGCCAATGCTTCCCGGCTTTTCATGATTTACATAAATAATATCCGGATGATTATGTCCTGCTGCCTGCTTGCAGGAGGTGCAAAGTCCACATGCATCTTTTCCCTGGGACTCACACTGCAACACAGCCGCAAAGGCTTCTGCTATCATGGTTCGTCCACAGCCCATCTCTCCATTTACAATATATGCATGGGATATTTTTCCTGTCTCTAACGCATTTTGAATATGCACTTTTATTTCTTCGTGTCCAATTATCTTTTCAAATCCCATATGTCCCTCGATTCCACTGTACATCTACAGTAATATATTTACTTATGCCAAAATATCAAGCAGCAACCCCTGGATCTCCCCTATTTTATCCAGAATTTTAATATGATCCTGCTCGTCCTTCATAAGCTCCTCTACCAGTTCGTCTAAATTCTTATCTACCAGCTTAATAATTCCATATACTCTATGGCGACCTCTCCTGTCTAAAAAGTTCTCTCTAGAAAACTTATGGGAACGGTTCACCACTTCATTCAGGAAATCCTTTATCAGCCCACGATATTTTTTCATATCACGGATATCCATATGACGTGCAATAAATTCCCCCTGCTTTGTGATATCCGTCATTAATGTGTTTAGCTTTGCCTGCAGGTTCTGCTCCTCAATATTACTGATTAGAGTAAATTTAAAATCGCTTCCTGTATTCTGCACTTTTCCCACATTATCTGTCTGGGTTATCTGTTGCACATTATCTACTTTTATATCCAAAGCTGCTTCCTCCTGTCGTCCCTCTTTGCTTATATCTATCTCACGGCCTATTACAAATAGTATACCACAAATCCACGCTTCCGTATATACTCATTCTTCGCAACTCTTTTCAATAATTATTAATAGAAATTGCTTAACTATGAGGGTACTGAATAGCTACGAAAATTCAATCATAATGAACTATGATTTGCATACAGACTATCACCATTTATCCGGCGCATATAATTCCTGATTTCCTCTACACACAGTTCTGATGAAACATTTAAAAACCTCTCCTCTATCTCTGCCTTAGCAATATTTTCTTCTGAAAAATCTGTTTCATCTGCCAGATACCGTCTGCATAATTCTGCATACTTTGGTGTTTTTTGCTGCTGCTCACGAAACAGGGCACGCCTCAACCGTTCCCCGTCCTCTAACTCAATGTACAAGGGCACTAACACCTCTTTTCCAAAGTAGGCTCTTAATTTTTCATAGGATTCTAACGTACCGATTCCAAGATATTGATTGTTTTTCAAATCTATCTTGTCATCATCTGCTGTAAAATAATTCCACACCCCATGAATGGTATCATAGCT
The DNA here is from genome assembly GCA_045122835.1 of Lachnospiraceae bacterium. Classification (GTDB taxonomy): domain Bacteria; phylum Bacillota; class Clostridia; order Lachnospirales; family Lachnospiraceae; genus JBGVMW01. Next base: position 2,632 of record JBGVIB010000153.1, on the reverse strand, counting down.
TCTTTTCTCTATAATCTTTCCCTCTGCCTGCAGAGCCTTCATCTGTTCTTCTGTCACAAAATAATACTCCACTCCCTCAGTCTCCCCTTCTCTGATTGGACGGGTTGTATATAGAATCATTGGGTGCAACGTTTTTTCTAACTCTAACAGTTTTTTATAAATTGTATCTTTCCCTACGGAACTTTTTCCCATAAGATAAAATATCTTTCCCATTCGCTTCGCCTTTCTGTTTATGATATTTAACCACCTAAGTATACTTCTTTATGAAGCACTTCCTAATTTCTACAAGTCCTCTTTTACAACGAGTAATGTTTCTGCTGATAAATCAGCAGTGCCTTCCACTTTTAGACCAGATTCTTTTTTGTGTAAAAGCTGATTCAGTACTTCCTGGCTGATTCGTTCTCCAGGTACAAGTAATGGAATCCCTGGTGGGTATACAAATACCATCTCTCCACTGATTCGCCCTGCTGCTTCCTTTAACGTCATTGTGATTTTTTTAGCATTGTCTGCCTCTGCTAAGGTAAGCACCTGCTCCGGCTTGGTCAAACTTGTCTTTCCCACGTTATTTTTGACTTCAACACACTCTCTGTCTAGCTCTGATAATGCATGACTAAGACGTTCAAAGCCTTCTTCCTCGTCTGCCAATGTAGTAATTCCAATTACATAATCCTGAGCTGCCATTTCCATCTGTAAGTGGTATTCTTCTAATAATCTTTTATATAATTCGGCACCTGTAGGGGACAGCCCTCTCACCGAAATAATTAACTTAGACATATCAAAATCATACACACTATTTTTGCCGATTATACTTTTGTCTGCAATTTTGATATGCTGACATTGAGTCATTTGTCTGTAAAATGTATCCAGATAGCCATGGAGTCTGTCATAGCGTTCTCTGCCCTCCTGTCGCACCAGATCTATACAATTGTCCACTGATGCCATCAATAAATAAGATGGACTGCTTGTCTGATAAATGGACAAATATTTTTTCAATCGTTTTCTATCTATTAATTCGCCCTGCATATGCAATACTGCTGTCTGTGTAAAACTTGGTAATGTTTTATGAAGACTGTTAATGACAATATCTGCACCACACTGTAATGCGCTTACAGGGAATCTTTTATCGCAGCAAAAATGTGCTCCGTGGGCTTCATCTACGATTAACGGCACACCATATTCATGGGCAATTTCTGCAATAGATTTCACATCAGAAACCACTCCATCATAAGTTGGCGAAGTAATAAGCACTGCCTGAATATCTTTGTGTGTGTTTAGTGCATGCCTCACATCTTCTGGCAAAATACCACCTGCTATTCCATATTCCTCCACGTAGGCAGGGTAGAGATAACTTGCCTTACAACCGGTCAGCAGCATACCGTTAAATACTGCCTTGTGACAATTTCTTGCCACCAGCAGACGTCCATTTTTCTCCATACAGCAGCTTATGGCAGCTAAAATTCCGCAAGTGCTGCCATTTATTAGCATTTTTGATTCCTCTGCTCCGTAGAAAACGGCTAACTTCTCCTCCGTCTGCTTTAAAATATCCTCTGCATGATGAAGATTGTCAAATCCTTCTATTTCTGTAATGTCTAATTTATAAGGATTACAAAACCTTCCCATTCTCCTCTTATGCCCTGGCATATGGAAAGGATAATAATCTGATTCACTGTATCTTTTTAATGCTTCATATAACATAATCTAAGTCCTCATATAAAGGAAACAGCCTGTAGTTCCCCACAGGCTGTAAAAGAATTCATAACTATTCAGTCCCTCATAGTTACAAGAATCGTTCCTTAACTATCTGATAATAACATCCTCTAAATCACCTGACTCTAATGCAAGGATAAGAGATTCCGCTGTTGCAATATTCGTTGCAACAGGAATATTATACTGGTCACAATACCGTAAAAACATATATACATCAGGCTCGGAACCATCATCCATACTGGGATTATAAAAGAAAATCATCAAATCTATTCCGCCTTCTGCAATACGTTCTACTAACTGTCTATCGCCACCGATTGTCTCCGGATGAAACTTATGAACCTTCAAATAGGTAACATCCTCAATTCTTCTACCTGTAATTGCTGTTGCATAAATCTCATGCTTTGCCAAAATCTTTTTGTATGCAATACAAAAATCTTCTATCATACTTTTTTTACTATTATGTGCTATTATTCCAATATTCATCTTGCACCGCACCTACTTTTCATTCTAATAAGCATTACAATAGTATAACTCACACTAAATAATCATATGTTTTAACTGGAATATGGTTATTTAGTGTAAATTAGACTAGTAAAATTATACCAAATATGTCAGCCAAACGCAACCAATTTTATTAAATCCAATGGAAATAAGTGGTGCTGTTAGGTTAATTATGAATGCTAGTATAAGAATTGCCTTGATTTTTTTTTAGTGCAACACTATACTGATTACTATATGTAGCTTACTGGTAACTATTCAGAACCAGGACAATACAAGCTTGTATTGTGCTGAACTGCACAGTCCGTATGAAAACGTAGTGGTAGCAGGCCAAAATCCATCACCGTAGGTGATTCTGCATGGATTTTTGCCTGTTATTATGAATGCAATTCATAATAACATTGGTAACCTATGAGGGTACTGAATA